>NZ_JBEXTZ010000128.1:0-20229 GCF_040614195.1 Amycolatopsis sp. NPDC006125 | reverse complement strand
GCCGCGGCCTCCGCGGCGGGGGCGACGTTCGCGGCCGCGGCCTCCTGGGCGAGGCGCGCGCCGGCCTGCTCGGCGGTGAGCCCGAGGTCCCGCTGCACCGCGCCGAGGAGCGGCGAGGCGGGCGCGGCTCCGGCGGAGTTCACCGTGGCGGCGAGAACCGAGCCGACGGCCAGCGCGGTGAGGCCGATCGTGCGGACGAGGGGTGGTCGCTTCATGGGTGCCTTCCTTCGCTGCCGATGGGGACACGCGCAGTCTGCTGCGGGTCACGACAACTTCACACCCGCCGGAAGTAGGGTTGGAGAATGTCTCACCCGGCCGGCCCCGTCCGTCCGGACTATTCGGAGTAGCGCTCCGCGAGGTCGCGCAGCCCGCGCGCGGCGCGTTCCGCGTCCGCCGCGGACACCGGCGCGCCCGGCGTCCGGCCGAGGAGTTCGACCTGGTCGGCGAGCCGCAGGTGCTCCCGCCGGGCGTGCTCGCGGCAGGCCAGGCAGGTGACGCTTTCCGGGCGCGTGGAGGTCATCGCGTAGGGCACGCGGGCACCGCACCCGGTGGTGACCTCCACCGGCGCGTCCGCGACGAGGCCGAACGTCGACGCGACCAGGCCGCGGACCGCGGAACCGGCGTGCGCGACGCCCCGCTCGACGTGGATGTGCGGGTCGCCCGTCACCTCAGTTCACGCAGCCCGACAGATCCGTGCTGGCGGTTTCCGGCGCGACCGTGGACGGGGTGGTCGTGGTGGCGCCTGCCGTTTCCGCGGCCTGCTTCGCCGCGGTCGTCGGCGTCGTGGAGGTGCTGCCGTCCCGCGTGGCGGACGCCGGGCCGCCCAGCAGGGCGGTGATGAAGTCGCGCACCTGCACCGGGTCGACCTTCACCGCGTCGCCGTCGTAGGGGGTCTGCAGGCTCAGGCTCTGCACCGGGATGGTGGCGAACGTGATCGACCCCGAGGTCAGGTTGTGCATCTGCTCGGCGAAGGTCAGCACGTCCCAGCCCTGGTCGATGACCACCGACTGCTGCACCGGGCCGATCAGCCCGGACAGCTTGACCGGGTTGGTGAGCGTCCCGGCGCCGAGCACCACCTGGGCCATCCCGGACAGGAACGCCTGCTGGCGCGCGATGCGGTCCAGGTCGCCGCTGGGGAGCCCGTGCCGCTGCCGGACGAACGCCAGCGCCTGCGCCCCGGACAGGGTCTGCTCCCCCGCCGGGAAGTTCGCCCCCGAGTAGCTGTCGTGCACCGCCTGCTTCAGGCACACCGGCACGCCGCCGACGGCGTTGCTCAGCGTGTAGAACCCGGCCAGGTTGACCGCCGCGTAGTGGTTGATCGTCAGTCCGGTGAAGTCCTCGACCGTTTCGATCGCGGTCCTGGCGCCGGCCGCCGACGCCGCGCGCTCCAGCGCCGCTCCGGTCAGGCCCTGCGCGCGCAACGTGTCCAGCGCCGCCTGCTTGCCGTAGGTGTACGCGGAGTTGATCTTGTGCTTGCCGTAGCCGCCCGCGATCTGGACGTAGGAGTCGCGCGGGATCGAGATCGCCGACGCGGAACCGCCGCCCGCCGGGATGTGCACCACGATCATCGTGTCGGTGGTGTCGCCGCCGTCCGATGCGTCCCCGGCGTGCAGCTGGTCGAGCACCTCCTGCGGCAGCGGGTTGCCCTGCACGTCGGTGCGCGAGTCGAGGCCGACCAGCAGGATGTTCTGGTCCACCGACAGGCTCGCCCGCCCGGACGGGACCTGCGCGGACGGCGCGATCACGTCGGCGGTGGCCAGCCCGGTGTCCAGGCGGGACAGCTGGGTCCAGGCGAACCCGGTGCCGCCGAGCACGAGCAGCGACGCCAGCCCGACGGCCGTGTACGCGACCGGGCGCCAGCGGTGACCGCGCGCGGGCGCGGCAGTCACTCCCCGTTTGCGCAGCACCCCGGTTCCCCCTCGAAGATCACTCGATCCAGCTAACACCAGGATCCACGAGAAATCTGACAGTTTGCTGTGAAATCCGGGCCGCGGCCGGTGAACTTCTTGTCACGCGAAGAACCGCCCCGGGGAGCGGGGCGGTTCTCCGTCTTCGGTTGGAGTGAGCGCGGCGGGGTGCCGGAGTTCGCGGGCAGGCTGGGCACGACCCGCCGCGCTCGACCGGCCGGCACGCGAGGGGGAGGGCGGCGCCGGACGGCTGGACTTGTGGACCGGACCGGGGTCAGGAAGCCGCCGTCGAGGTGGTCCCGGCCGAGCGGGCGAGCGCCCAGGACGGTGGACCGCACTGCGGCCGCCACGTGCCCAGGTGCACCCACTGCCGTCCCCAGCTGTACCCGGCGAGCACCACTTGGCGGTGGCACCGCGAGCAGGGCTGCGGCGGCGAATCGACCTTCATGACCACCCCTCCGGTGTTCTCGGCTCCGGTCGCGAATACCAGAGTGCCTGGGCAGCGGGGCCGGGGAACCGGGAGTCCTACGCATCTGGGTACGTAGAACGGGCTACGTATCGTCCTCCGGTGCGGCGCGCTGCTCGGCCAGCCACGCGGCGATCTGCGCGCGCGAGGTGAAGCCGAGCTTGGTCAGGATGTTCTCCACGTGGGTCTCCGCGGTGCGCTGCGCGATGACCAGCCTGCCCGCGATCTGCTTGTTGCTCAGGCCGTCGGCGACGAGCTCGGCGATCTCGCGCTCGCGCCGGGTCAGCCCGCCCGGGCTGCTCTGCCTGCTCCGGCGCGGCGCGCGCGGCCCGCCCGGCTTCTCCGCCAGCGCGTACGCGATCGCCTCGTCGACGTCGAACCCCCTGGTCGCGGCGAACGCGCGGGTGTAGCCGTCGTCGCCGAGCGCCTCGCGGGCCCGCGCTTCGCACTCCTCGTCGAACTGCCGGTACGGACCGGTCTCGGCGACGCCGGCGCCGCTGATCCGCCACACCGCGCTGGACGCGCCGAGCAGCCCGGCCGCGCGCTCGTGCTCCCCCGCCGCGCCCGCGCACCAGGCCAGCGCGGTCAGCGTGAAGGCCAGCTGGGTGCGGTCGGGCTGCCGCATCGCGATGGCCTCGAGCAGCAGGGCCGAGGCGCGGCGGTGGTCGCCCCGCCGCCAGGTGTTGATCGCCACCGCCCACAGCGCGTACGCCCGGGACCAGTCGGCCTGGTGTTCCTCGCACTGCGCGAGCGCCGCCTCGGCCACCGCGAGGCCCTCGGGGTCGTCGAGGAAGAACAGCGCCGCGGCCAGCAGGATCCGCGTGTTGCACGCCTGCATCTCGTCGCCGGTGCGCAGGAACCCGTCCAGGGCCTGCTCCATCAGCTCGCGGCCGCGGTCGAGCCTGCCCAGGAACATCGAGCCCATGCCGGCGCACTGGGCCCAGCCGGCACGCAGGTTGTCGTCGTCCAGCGCCTCGGCCAGCTCACGCAGCTCGGCGAGCATCGCGCGGGCCGGTTCCTCGTCGCCGATCTGCGCCGCCACGAACGCGGCGCCCTGCAGGGCACGGGCGTGCGCCGCGGTGTCGCGGGCGACCTCCTGGGCCAGCGACGCCCGCAGCCAGCGGTAGCCCTCGCGGACGTAGCCGCCGGCGAACCAGTAGTCCCACAGCGGCCCGGTGATCTCGGCCGCGCGGCAGGCGCCTTCCGGGCCGCCGGCGAGGCAGTGCTCCAGCGCGACGCGGATGTTGGGCTGCTCGCGCCGCATCCGGCCCACCCAGTCCAGCTGGTGCGGGCCGAAGCTCTCCGCGCGGTAGCGGCGGGCCAGGCGGGCGCAGTGCTCGACCTGGCGGCCCCGCACGGCGTTCGAGCGGCCGGAGCGCACGAGCTGGACGTGCCCGTACTCGCGGACGGTCTCCAGCATCCCGTACCACGCCGCCCGCCCGAAGGTGCCGTCCCGGCGGACCAGGATGGACTTGTCCACCATGGCGGCGATCAGGTCGAGCACCTCGTCCTGGCCGATCCCGACCGCGGCGCACACCGCCTCGGCGGCCTCCAGGTCGAACCCGCCGGCGAACACCGACACCGCCGACCACACGGCCTGCTCGGCGCGGCTGCACAGGTCGTAGCTCCACGCGATCGCCGCCTCCAGCGTCTGCTGGCGGTCCGGCGCGGTGCGGCTGCCGTCGGTGAGCAGCCGGAACCGGTCGTCCAGGCGCTGCAGCAGCTGGTCGACCGAGAGCACGCGCAGCCGGACCGCGGCCAGTTCCAGCGCGAGCGGGATGCCGTCCAGGCGGCGGCAGATGCGGACGACGGTGTCGCGGTTGGACGCGTCGACGGTGAACCCGGGCACCACCGCGGCGGCCCGCTCGGCGAACAACGTCACCGCCTCGACCGCGGGCTCCCCTTCCGAGGGCACCGGCAGCGGCGGCACGACGAGGACCTGTTCGCCGTCGGCGCGCAGCAGCTGGCGGCTGGTGGCCAGCACCCGCACCGACGAGGTGGCCGACAGCAGCTTGGCGACCAGCACCGCGCACGCGTCCAGCACGTGCTCGCAGTTGTCCAGCACCAGCAGCACGCGCTGGTCCTCGAGGTACTCGGCGAGCCCGCCCACCTGGGCGCCGGCCTCGTCGGTCAGGCCGAGCGTGGTGGCGATCGTGTGGGCCAGCAGGGCGGGATCACGCAGCTCGGCCAGCGGCACGAACCACACGCCGTCGGGGAAGGCCCGGCGCACGTCGGCGGCCGCGCGCAGGGCCAGCCGGGTCTTGCCGACGCCGCCGACCCCGGTCAGCGTGACCAGCCTGGCCGAGGCCAGGAGGCGGCGGGTTTCGGCGAGCTCGCGGCGCCGCCCGACGAAGCTGGTGAGCTCGCTGGGCAGGTTGCCGGCGCCGCGCGAGACGTCGGGCATGCCACGATTCTAGGCCGGGTCCGCTGCTGATCAGGCGGTTCGACGGCGGCTCTGCCGCCGCAGCAGGGCCACCAGGTGCGCGTTGACCAGCTCCGGGTGCTCCAGCGGGAAGGCGTGCCCGGCGTCGGGCAGGACCACCAGGTCCGCGCCGGGCACCGCGCGCGCGATCGCCTCGCTGTTCTCCGGCGGCGTGACCACGTCGTGCGAGCCGGCCAGGACGAGGCAGTCGACCCGGTTCAGCGCGGCCAGCGCGGCGGTCTTGTCGTGCACCCGGAACTGCGGGAAGAAGTCGGCCAGCACGTCCAGCGGCGTCTGCCCGATCTGCTCGACCAGGAACTCGGCGACGTGCGGCGGGACGTCGGAGGCGAACGCGTGCCGGGGCACGACCGCGCCGGTCAGCTCGCGCACCGGGCCGGCCAGGACGCTGGCCCGCTGCAGCAGCGCCAGCGCCCACGGGGTGACCCAGTGCAGCGCGCGCATGCCGTGGCGGGGCAGGCCGAGATCGCCGAACACCGGCTCCGCGCTGGTGGCGAGCAGCGCGGCGGCGGCGACGCGGGTGCCGAACAGGTCCGGCTCCTGCTCGGCCAGCGCCATGATCGTCATGCCGCCCATCGAGTGCCCGGCGAGGACCACCGGCCCGGAGGGCGTGGTCTGGTCGAGCACCGCGCGCAGGTCGCGGCCGAGCTGGTCGACGGTCGCGTGCGCGGCCGCGCCGCGCTGGGAGCGGCCGTGCCCGCGCTGGTCCCAGGTCACGACGCGGGCGTGGCGGGCGAGCTCGGGGATCTGGAAGCACCAGCTGGCGCCGCTCAGGGCGTAGCCGTGGCACAGCACGACGGTCACCGGCGCGTTCGGGTCGCCGAAGACCTCGGCGTGCAGCTCGACGCCGTCGTCGGCGGTGACGGTCCGGGACCGGCCGCGGCCGCTGGTGACCGGGGTGGCCGGCCCGGTGCGGGACGCCGGGCCGATCAGGCCGCCGGTCGCGGCGCGCAGCGCGGTCCTGGTCAGCACGAGCCCGGCCGCCAGGCCCAGCTCCACCGCCTTGACCGCTCGCATCGTCACTCCTCCGGGTGCGCAAACCACGACAGAGTGACCCTCCCTGGTCGCGCCCAAACCCGGGCACCGGGAAAGTACGTATTGCGGTACGGAGTCCTCAGCAGCCGGAATAGCGGTGGGCGGGCAGGCCGCGGACGCCGGGCCGGAGGCGGAACAGGGCCCCGGCTTCGGGCTGCGTGCCCTCCTCGACGCCCTGTCGCGACGTGGTGACGTACAGCTCGGCCAGGTCCGGCCCGCCGAAGGCGCACGCGGTGACCTGCGTGACCGGGAACTCGGCGCGCGCGACCTGCTCGCCGGCCGGGGTGTAGCAGTGCACGGCGCCGCCGCCCCACAGCGCGACCCAGATGTTGCCCTCCGCGTCGACGGTGAGGCCGTCCGGCGAGCCGATCCCCTCCGGGATCGTCACCACGGGGCGGCGGTGGGTGAGCCCGGCCGCGGCGGTGTAGTCGAAGGCGTCGATCCGGCCGGTGGGCGTGTCGACGTAGTAGGCCGTGCCGCCGTCCGGGCTCCACGCGAGGCCGTTGGAGATCGTGACGCCGGTGAGCACCGTGGTAACGGCACCGTCCGGGTCGAGCCGGTACAGGGCGCCCGCACCCGGGGTCTCGTCGTAGGCCATCGAGCCGCAGTAGAACCGGCCGTCCGGATCGCACCCGCCGTCGTTCATCCGCACCCCGCCGCCGGTCCACACCTCCCCCAGCGGCCGCACCTCGGTGAGCGCGGCGTCGGCGAGGGCGAACCCGCGCTCCAGCGCCAGCACGACCCCGCCGGCGGCGCCCGGCCGCAACGCCGCCGCGACCGAGCCGACGTGGTGGCGGCGGACCTCGTCGCCGTCGAGTTCGAGCACGTCCCCGGCGAGCATGTCCACCCAGCGCACGCCCGGCCACTCCGGCGCCCACACCGGACCTTCACCGTGCGCGGCAACCGGTTCCGTCACCTGATCCACTGTGGACACCACGTCAGTCCCCCTCGGTCGTCATCCGCCGCACCGCGTCGGTGGTGGTCTCGATCAGCTTCCGCATCGCCCGCGCGGCCGCGGCCGGGCGGCGGGCGCGGACCGCCACGAGCACCGCCTGGTGCAGCGGCAGCGTCGCGGCCACCCCGCCGGGCGCGTGCGAGCTGGCCGCCAGGCCGTGGTGCAGGCTCGCCTCCAGCAGCCGGCCCAGCTGCTCGACGAGCTGGTTGCCGCTCGCGCGCAGCAGGGTCAGGTGGAAGGCCAGATCGGCCTCGACGAAGGCGGCCGAGTCGGCGTCGACCCGGCCCGCCTCCTCCGCCATCCGGGCGCAAGCGCTTTCCAGCACGGCGAGCTGCTCGTCCGTCGCGCGCTCGGCGGCCAGCTGCGCGGCGCCGGGCTCGACCATCAGCCGCAGCTCGAGCAGGTCGCGCAGGAAGGCCGCGTCGGAGAGCTGGCCGTGCCAGCTGATCACCTCGCGGTCCATCAGGTTCCACTGCTCGCGCGGCAGCACCCGGGTGCCGAGGCGGGGCCGCGGCTCGACCAGCCCCTTGGCGGCCAGCGCCTTGACCGCCTCGCGCACGCCGCCGCGGCTGACGTTCAGCTGGGCCGCCAGGTCGGCCTCGTTGGGCAGCTGGCTACCGTGGGCGAGCTCACCGGACACGATGCGCCGCCCCAGCCACTCCACGACCTGGCCGTGGAGGGTGCGGTGCCGCCCGAGCGGCCCGCTCTGACTCCTGCTCACGGAGTAATCCTCAAATCATTGATCCATAAAGTCAATGTGCCCATCACACGACAGGGGTTGACTGTATCGACGAATCATCCAATCATTCATGCAGGTTCTTGGTTCGATATCCCAGCTCCCCGACGACGTGGATGGGTGGTCCCCCATGACCGACGACCAGATCAGCCTCACCTCCCGGCGGAGCGCCCTGAAGTACCTGGGGGCTGGCGGCGGAGCCGTGGCCGCCTCGGCCCTGCTGGCCGCCTGCCAAGGCGTTCGCGACAGCCCGGAATCGGGCGGTGGCGGCGCGTTCCCGGACACTCCGGACTGGCGCTTCGTCTTCGTCAACCATGTCACGACCAACTCGTTCTTCGTGCCGACCCGGACCGGGATGGCCGACGCGGCCCGGCTGGTCGGCATTCCCGAGCCACAGTGGACCGGCTCCGCCGACGGCAACGTGTCCGAGATGGCCAACGCGTTCTCCACGGCGATCAACGGCGGGGTCGACGGCATCGCGATCGCGCTGACCGACGACAACGCGTTCGTCGAGCCCACCAAGCGCGCGTTCGAGCGCGGGATCCCGGTGATCGCCTACAACGCGACCGCCGCGGGCAACCACCCGCTGACCTACGTCGGGCAGGACCTCTACCAGTCCGGTTTCCTGATGGGACAACGGATCGCGCGGGACATCACATCCGGGCTGATCCTGGTCGGCATCTCCCAGCCCGGCGGCAACAACGTGCAGCCGCGGCTGGACGGCATCACCGACGCGCTGCGGCAGGCCGCCCCGGGCGTGACCGTGCTGCCGATCAACACCGGCGCGGAGCAGGCCGCCGAGCTCAACGCCATCACCGCCGCCTACGACGGGCACCGGGACGCGAAGGGCGTGTACGCGGTCGACGCGGGCAGCACGGCTTCGATCGCGCAGCTGTTCACCAGCCGCGGCCTGCAGGGGCAGGTGCGGGCCGGCGGGTACGACACGCTGACCGACACCCTGCGGGGCGTCCAGTCCGGCGCGCTGGACTTCACCATCGACCAGTCGGCGTACCTGCAGGGCTTCCTGTCCGTGCTCTACCTCTACCTCTACCGCGTGTCGGGCACGCTGGTCACGCCACCGTTCACCGACACCGGGCTCACGTTCGTCACCAGGGACAACGTCGGGCCGTACCTGACCGCGGACAGCAAGTTCGAGGGCGGCGCCAAGGCCGATCTGGTGCCGATGCCGTCCTCCATCCCGCTGCCGCCCGCGACCGGGCAGGCGCGATGACGAAAGCGCTTCCCGACCAGCGCCCGGCCGCGGCCCGCGCGCGTGGCGGCGCCGGGTTCCTGCCCGGCCTGATCCGGGTCAAGGAGCTGAGCATCCTGCTGGTGACGGTCGCCGCGGCGATCTACTTCGCCCTCACCAGCGGGCCGGGGTTCACCACGACGGACAACTACCACACCATCGCCCAGTACGTGGCCCCGTGGGCGATCGTCGCCGCGGGCGAGGTGATGGTGCTGATCTGCGGGCAGATCGACCTCTCCGCCGGGTTCGTGTTCACGCTGTCGCCGTTCGTGCTGGTGCTGTTCCACAACAACGGTTTCCCGCTGCTGCTCGCCGTCATCGGGGCGATCGTGGTCAGCGGAGCCATCGGGATGGTGAACGGGCTGATCCACACGGTGTTCGGCCTGTCCTCGTTCATCACCACCCTCGGCATGGCGTTCCTGTTGTGGGGCCTGTCGCTGGTCATCTCCGGCGGCTCCCCGGTGAGCGCGCCCGCGGACGGCTGGGTGATGGACGTCTTCGGCGCGTGGGGCTGGTCGGAGTTCGTGTGGGCGGTCGTGGTCGTGGTGGTCATGCAGGTGCTGCTGTCCACGACCCGGTTCGGCATCGCCACGCAGGCCACCGGCGGCAACCCGGTCGGGGCGGCCGAGGCCGGCATCCGCACGAACCGGATCAAGGTGGTCAACTTCGCGATCGTCGGCGCGCTGGCCGGGCTGGCCGGGATCCTGCAGGGCACCCGGGTGGGCTCCTACGACCCGACCAACGGCGGGTTCAACGTGATGTTCTACGCCGTGGCGGCGGCGGTGATCGGCGGGACCGCGCTGCTCGGCGGGTCCGGCACGGTGGTCGGGGCGTTCCTCGGCGCGCTGCTGCTCGGGCTCGTCTACGACGGGTTCAACCTGACCGGCATCAGCGCCAACGCGTTCTACCTGGTGCTCGGGGTCGCGATCCTGGTCGCGGCGCTGCTCAACGTGTACGTGTCGGTGATGCGCAAACGGCTCGGATCGAGGGGGCGGCCGTGACCGAGGTGATTCGCGCCGAGCACATCGGCAAGCGGTTCGGGCCGGTGCGGGCGCTGTCGGACGTCAGCCTGCACGTGTCGGCGGGCGAGGTCCTGGGCCTGATCGGCGACAACGGCGCGGGCAAGTCCACGCTGATCAAGATCCTGACCGGCTTCCACCAGCCGGACAGCGGGCGGCTGCTGTTCGAGGGGCAGCCGGTGCAGCTGAAGTCGGTGACGCACGCCCGGTCGCTGGGGATCGAGACGGTCTTCCAGGACCTGGCGATGGTGAACGACCTGCCGGTGTACCTGAACCTGCACCTCAACAAGGAACTGGTGCACCGGCCGCTGCCGTTCCTGAAGCGTCGGGAGATGAAACGGCGCGCGCGGGAGGCGCTCGACGAGATCGGCATCAGCATCCCCTCGGTGACCGCCGAGGTCGGTCAGCTCTCCGGCGGGCAGCGGCAGGCGATCGCGGTCGCCCGCTCGGTGTTCACCCGCAACACCAAGCTGCTGCTGCTCGACGAGCCGCTCGCCGCGATGGGCGCCAAGGAGGGCGGGCTGATCCTGCGGCTGCTCGCCCAGCTCAAACAACGCGGCGACCTCGCGATCATCCTGATCGCGCACAACTACAGCCAGGTCGTGGACGTGTGCGACCGGGTCAACCTGCTCCAGCACGGCGAGATCACGTTCGACAAACCGTCCCGGGACACCTCGGTGGCCGAGCTGCTCGAGCTCGTGCACGCCGAGTACCGGCTCCAGCAGTGACCGAGGAGTGCCCTCATGCGAAGACTCGTTCCGATCGCGTGCGCCACCATCCTTTCCGCGGCGGTAGGGTTGCCCGCCGTGACCTCCTCCGCCGCCCCGCGGCCCACGGCTCCGGCGATCTCGAAGGAAGCGTTCGGCAGCGTGGGCGGCCAGTCCGTCGAGCGGTACACGCTGACCAGCGGCAACGGGATGCGGGTGCGGATCCTGACCTACGGCGGCACCATCCAGACGCTGGAGGCGCCGGACAAGCGCGGGCGCACCGCGAACATCGTGCTCGGGTTCCCCACCCTGGCCGACTACGTGGCGAAGAACAGCCCGGCCGAAGGCGGCGGACCGTACTTCGGCTCGCTGATCGGCCGCTACGCCAACCGGATCGCCGGCGGCCGGTTCACCCTGGACGGGGTCGAGTACCAGGTGCCGGTCAACAACAACGGCAACAGCCTGCACGGCGGCACCGCCGGGTTCGACGACAAGGTGTGGTCCGCCACCGAGGTGCGCGAGCCGGGCAAGGCCGGGCTGCGGCTGAGCCTGGTCAGCCCCGACGGCGACCAGGGCTACCCCGGCACGCTGACCACGACCGTGACGTACACAGTGGACAGCCGCAACCGGCTCACCGTCGACTACCGCGCCACCACCGACAAGCCGACCGTGGTGAACCTGACCAACCACACGTACTGGAACCTGGCGGGCGAGTCCTCCGGCGACATCTACGACCAGACCCTGCGCATCGACGCCGACCGCTACACCCCCACCGACGCGACGCAGATCCCGACCGGTGAGCTGGCCCCGGTGGCAGGCACCCCGTTCGACTTCCGCCGCCCGGTGCCGATCGGCGCGCGCATCGCGGAGAACGACCCGCAGTTGCTGATCGGCCAGGGCTACGACCACAACTGGGCGCTGAACTCCGCCGGCCGTCTGGCGCCGGCGGCCCGTGCCGCGGACCCGGCGAGCGGCCGCGTGCTCACCGTCTACACCACCGAGCCGGGAATCCAGTTCTACTCGGGCAACTTCCTGACCGGCACGCTCGTCGGCACCGGCGGGAAGGCCTACCGGCAGAGCTACGGCTTCGCGCTGGAGACGCAGCACTTCCCGGATTCGCCCAACCAGCCCGGGTTCCCCAGCACCGTGCTGCGGCCCGGAGAGGTGTACCACACCACGACCGTCTTCGCCCTGAGCACCGAGTGAGCCGGATAGGCTCCGGGGCATGGACGCCCGCGAATTCGCCGAAAACTGGGTCAAGGCCTGGAACGCACACGACCTCGACGCGCTGCTGGCGCACTTCACCGAGGACGTGGTGTTCACCTCACCGGTCGCGGCGCAGCTCACCGGAACCGCGGTGATCCGCGGCAAGGACGCACTGCGCGCCTACTGGAGCGAAGGCCTGCGCCGCATCCCGGACCTGCGCTTCGAGGTGGTCGGCGTGTACTCCGGTGTGGACACCGTGGTCATCAACTACCGCAACCAGAAGGGCGGGCTCGTCAGCGAGGTGCTGCACTTCGACGGCCCCCTCGTCCGCGAGGGCCACGGCACCTACCTCGGCGACGACACCAACCCCGCCGGCGCGAAGGACTGAAGAAAGTGTTCGTCGACGGCCTGCGTGGCGGTGCGGGCAGCGGAACCTGAGGCGGCCCCTGGCTGTGGGATCGCCTCCTCATGACCGCCAGGTCACCACGGCGGCGCTGTCCTCGCCAGGAACCACCTCAGAACCCGCGGCGGTGCAAGCTGCTCAGGTGGCGAGGCGGCTCCGCCGCTCAAGACGACCTATGCGCGCACGGCGACCACCGCGAGCGTGGTGAACGTCTTCGTGAAGGCGCCGCCCAGGTCGTCGATCGCCGCGCCGACCGCGGTCAGGATCTTCCGCTGCGCCGCGGCGGGCAGGCGGGTCAGGCCGCCGGTCGTGGGGAGCAGGTCCAGCCACTCCGCGCGGGTGTAGGTGCGTTCCCAGTCGAACCGCAGGTGCTCCGGTTCGGCGAACGCCCCGGTCTTCCGGAACGTCTCGGCGAACCGCTCGAACCCGGCGCGGTACGCCGCCACCGCGTCGCCGGCAGGTTGCCCGGCGAACGGCGAGTCGGGCACCACCCGCCGGAACACCTCGGCGAACGCCTCCGCTACTGCGGGCGGCGGTTCGAAGACGTGCGCGAACACCGCCAGCGGCCCGCCCGGCCGCAGCACCGCCGCCGCCTTCGCCGCGCCCGCCTCCGGCGCCACCCAGTGCCATGCCTGCCCCGCCACCACGGCGTCGAACTCGCGGCCCGCCGGGTCCCAGTCCTCGAAGGCCGCGACCTCGACCTCGATCCCGCCGCGGCGCGCGAACTCCGCCATCCGCGGATCCGGGTCGACCCCGAGCACGCGGCAGCCCGCCGCCCGGAACTGCCGGGCCTCGATGCCGGTGCCGCAGCCGACGTCGAGGACCACTGGCCCTGGGCTCGCCGCGACGACGCGCTCGATCAGCGCGTCCGGGTAGGGCGGCCGGGCGCGGTCGTAGCGGCCGGCGTCGATCCCGAACGATTCGGCCATCTCCCTGGCCTGATGTGAAGTGGGCATGCGCCCACCTTAGTGGGCAAGCGCCCACAAGGGCAAGGAGGACAATGGCCGCATGCCAACCGGGGTGCACATCCGCGACGCGCGCCAGCAGTTGTTCGACGCCGCCGAGCGCGTTCTGCTCCGCGACGGCGCGGCCGCGCTGACCAGCCGCGCCGTCACCGCCGAAGCGGGCGTCGCCAAGGGCGTGCTGCACCGGCACTTCGCCGACTTCGACGCCTTCCTCGCCGAGCTCGTCCAGGACCGCGTCCGGCGCATCGGCGACCAGAGCGCCATGCTGCGCGCGTCCGCGGGCACCGGCACCGTCACGGGCAACCTCACCGCGGCCCTGACCGAGCTGTTCGACCCGGTCGCCGTCGGCATCGTCGGTCTGGTGGTCTTCCGCGACGAGCTGCGGGCCCGGCTCGGGCGCGGCATCCCGGTCCTCGCCGACGCGGCGGCCATGCTCGCCGGTTACCTGACCGAGGAACGCGCCCAGGGCCGCATCGCCGCCGACGCCGACGTGGACTCGCTCGCGCTCGCCCTGATCGGCGCCGGCCACCTGCTCTTCGCCGACCGGGCGAACCGCCCCGCGGCCGGCGAGGTCGGCCGGGTCGTGGAGACCGTCGTCGCGGACGTCGTGCAGCGCCGCCTGCTCTGACTCACCGGCTCAGCCGCCGCACGGCGATGCTCGCGCCGAGGACGAGCACCAGCACGGTGAAGGACCACCCGCGCTTCTCCTCGGTCCGCTCCTGTGTGGACACCTGCTCGACCGGTTTCTTCGTGGTCACCGGACGGCGCTTCGTGGTGGACGGTGGCGGCGGGACCGCCGGCGGCGCCGGGCGCGGCGTCGCGACCGGCCGCGGCGGCGGGCTCGGCGCCGGAGGAGGCGGCGGCGCGGGCACGACCGGAGCCACCGCCGGGGGCGGCGGAGGCGGTGGAGGTGCGGGCGGCGGAGGAGGCGGTGGCGCTGGGGGCGCTGGAGGTGGGGGCGCTGGAGGTGGGGGCGGCGGTGGCGCGGGCGCCCGCAGGCACCCGGCACTGTCCGAACCGGACAGCGGCGCCCCGGAGGACACCTCGGTCACCGGCCCGGAGCCGTCCCGCGCGACCCGGAACGTGCGGCTGCGGCCGGCGCTGCGGTTCGCCGTCACGTACAGGGTCTCCCCCGCCAGCACGACCGAACCGTACGCGGTGGCAGGCGGCAGCACCGGCCCGGACACCGGGTGCGTCCACCCCGACACCGGGTCGATCCGCACGACCCGCCCGCTGAACGGGAACGTGCTCGTCACCCCGTAGAGCTTGCCCCCTGCGAAGTCGAAGTCGTCGATGCCGGAGGTGAACGGCGCCGGCCACAGGTCGACCCTGCGCACCGCCGAGAGGTACCCGTCGCCGCCCGGGTCGATGTCGATCACGTACAGGTCGTCGTCCCGCAGCACGTACCAGCGGTTGCCGAACACCGCGCCCGCGGTGGCCCGGTCCAGCCCGCGGCGGTCGGTCGTCCGCACCGGGCCGAGCCGGGTCAGCTCGCCGTCCCGGCCGACGGCCACCGCCGTGCCGTCGCGGGTCAGGCCGTACACCCGGTCCTGGGCGCGGGCGTAGCCGAGGGCGTTGACCTGCACGCCGAGCGCGGTCCGGTTCTCCACCGCCCCGGACGGCATCCGCACCCGCTCCATAGTGGACAGTCCGCCTGGTGCCGTGTTGACGACGCGGAGGACCGTACAGGCGGTGGCGGGCGCCGCCCCGGCCGCGGGCGTGACCGGCAGCAGCGAGGCCGCCAGGACGGCCGCGGCCGCCAGCACCCGGGCCGGCCGCCGCACCCTCACCGCAGCCGCTCGATCGCCTGGCTGAACGCGTCCGGGCCCACCTTCGACCCGCCCGCGAACGGGTTCTGCATCTGGAAGATCGCGAAGAGCAGCAGGGTCGTCGCCGCGGCGAGGGTGGACACGATCACGATGTGGGTCAGCGACTTCGTGCCGCCGAACAGGTTGGGCAGCAGCACGAAGATCACGCTGCCGCCGATCAGCACGAACCACACCACCATGCCGACGTTGTTGTCCCGCACCGCGTTGAGCCGGGCCTGCCGCTCCTTGAACACGTCCAGCAGCGAGTCGGCGACCTCGGTCTTGCGGCTGGTCAGCCAGTCGTCGTCGCCGGGCACGTCGGCGGTGTCGACCACCGCGCGCATCCGGTCGAGCTGGTCCCAGCCCTCCTCGGGCAGCACACCGCCGTCCCGCATGCGCGGCCATTCCCGGTTCACCACCGTGTCCGCGTAGCCCGCGGCCAGCTCGCGGATCTCCGTGCGCGCCGGCTCGGGCAACGCGTCGGCCGCCCACGAGGCGGCGACCAGGCTCTGCGCCTCCTCGTAGGAAGAGTCCCGCACGGTGCTCGCCGCGTCGAACAGCGAGATCAGCACGAACGCGATCACCGCCGCGTGCAGGCCGCCGACGATGGTGAACGCCTGGCCGGCCGCGTCGTTGTTGTCCGGTCTGCCCTCGTCCAGGCCGTAGCGGCGGACCAGGTAGGCGATGAGCGCGCCCAGCCCGACGGCGCCCACCACCCACAGCGAACCGGCCACGTAGACATTCATCGGCTGTTCCTCCCGAACGGGAAAAGGACGTCGGTCCACGCTAGGCACGTGCGGATCACGGCGGCAAGTTCGGTTCCGCGCTTTCAGCCCGACGGAATAGAACGGATTATTCGCCGTCACTTGTTCGGAGCAGTCGGCGCGTATTCCGCGAATTTCCCGGCCCTGTTGTCCGGGGGCCAACGCGCGGCCGGACGCGCGGCTGGGCCGACCGGGCGAGTTCCGGTCACCGGACGTCACTCCACCTCGGACTCGGCACGGTTTTTCCGTTGACAGCCAAGGGTAGGACGTCACTGTTGCCCCGCCCGGACCACGGCGTTCCCAGACTCCGGGAAGTTTCAGCCCGTTCGGAGCAACGAACCGGAAATGCCGGGCGCACGCTGCCGAGCGGGTCACACCACCGGGACCGGCCCGGTTGGGCGGCCCGGGTGATCACCGTCCATTCCGGTCTACCGTGAGTCTGCCGGAACCGCCGAACGTGTGCTTTTCCGGAAATCGCCATCACGCCGCGCCACGGACGAGTGACTGTACGGGTCCGCGACGCCGGTGCTAACGTCGCTTCCGCCGGCCGAGAAAACAAGGCGCCAGTTCGCCGGATCACCAATTTCCAATTCGCGGATCTGATTTTCGACGATGGGTGGTATTTGCCGTGACCGTGACCGATCCCGCCGTGCCCGCACTGGACAGCGGCAGCCAGCAGCAGAGCCTGAGCACCCGCGCCGCGCGGAACCTGGCGACCACGACCAAGTCCGTCCCGCAGATGCAGGCCATCACGTCGCGGTGGCTGCTGCGCCTGCTGCCCTGGGTGGAGGCCTCCGGCGGCGCCTACCGGGTCAACCGGCGGCTGTCCTACGCGGTCGGCGACGGGCGCGTGACGTTCGTGACGACCGCGGGGAACATCGAGGTCATCCCCGCCGAGCTCGGTGAGCTGCCGATCCTGCGCGGCTTCGACGACCAGGAGGTGCTCGCCGCGCTCGCGAGCCGGTTCGAGCAGCGCGAGTACGAGCCCGGCGACGTGATCGTCGAGTTCGGCAGCGCCTCCGACCAGGCCTTCCTCATCGCGCACGGCAAGGTCAGCAAGGTCGGCCCCGGCGAGTACGGAGACTTCACCAACCTCGGGGTGCTGGCCAACGGCGACCACTTCGGCGACGACTCGCTGCTGGACGACTCGAGCATCTGGGAGTACACGGTCAAGGCAGTCACCTCCTGCACGGTGCTGGTGCTCGAGCAACGCGGCTTCGACGAGCTGGTCGAGCAGTCCGAGGCGCTGCGCGAGCAGATCGAACTGTTCCGCGCCCGGAAACTGTCCAGTGGCAACGAATACGGCGAGGCCAGCATCGAGCTGTCCTCCGGGCACGAAGGCGAACCGGAGCTGCCCGGCACGTTCGTCGACTACGAGATGTCCCCGCGCGAGTACGAGCTGAGCGTCGCCCAGACCGTCCTGCGCGTGCACAGCCGCGTCGCCGACCTCTACAACCAGCCGATGAACCAGACCGAGCAGCAGCTGCGGCTGACCATCGAGGCGCTGCGCGAGCGGCAGGAGTCCGAGCTGCTGAACAACAAGGACTTCGGCCTGCTCCACAACGCCGACGTCAAGCAGCGCCTGCACACCCGCACCGGCCCGCCGACGCCGGACGACATGGACGAGCTGCTCGGCGCGGTGTGGAAGGAGCCGGCGTTCTTCCTGGCCCACCCGAAGACGATCGCGGCGTTCGGGCGCGAGTGCAACACGCGCGGGATCTACCCGGCGGGCGTGGAGTTCAACGGGCACCACGTGCCGTCCTGGCGCGGCGTGCCGATCCTGCCGTCGAACAAGATCCCGGTGTCGGAGACCCGCACCAGCTCGATCCTGCTGATGCGCGTCGGCGAGCAGAACCAGGGGGTGATCGGCCTGCACCAGACCGGTCTGCCGGACGAGGTCGAGCCCGGCCTGTCGGTGCGGTTCATGGGCATCAACGAGAAGGCGATCATCTCCTACCTGGTGTCGGCGTACTTCTCGGCGGCCGTGCTGGTGCCGGACGCGCTGGCCGTGCTGGAGAAGGTGGAGATCGGCCGCGCGAGCTGACCCGCGGAACCCACGAGCGAACGAGGGGTGGTTGGGTCCGTTGACCGTAACCCTGCAGACCTTCCAGCACACCGAAACCCGGCTGAGCCTGGGCACGGCGGCGGCCCGCAAACTGGCCAGCACCACCAAGTCCGTGCCGCAGAACCAGGCGGTCACCAGCCGGTGGCTGCTGAGCCTGCTGCCCTGGGAGGAGACCGAGGCCGGCACCTACCGGGTCAACCGGCGCCTCACCTGCGTCGCCGGGCAGGGCCGGGCGGCGTTCACCGTCGAGGCGGGCCGCGTGCGGGTGGTGCCGGCCAGCCTCGCCGAACTGCCGTTGTTCCGCGGTTTCGGCGACCAGCTCGTCCTGACCGCGCTGGCCGACCGGTTCGAGCAGCGCGAGTACGGGGCCGGGGAGACGATCGTCACCGCCGGCGCGCCGACGGGCGAGGCGCTGCTCGTCGCGCACGGCAAGGTGAGCAAGGTCGGCCGCGGCGACTACGGCGACCCGGTCACGCTCGGGGTGCTCGCCGACGGCGACTACCTCGGGCAGCAGGTGCTCGCGGAGTCGCCGGAGCCGTGGGCCTACAGCGTCCGGGCGGAGACGCCGGTGACGGTGCTCGCCCTGCCGCAGCGGGAAGTGCTGGCTTTGCTGGACACCTCGCCGGAGCTTCGGTCCCATGTGGACGCACTCCGGCGGAGTTCGCAGCTGGCGCAGAACAAGCACGGCGAGGCGAACATCGAGCTGGCGTCCGGGCACACCGGGGAGCCCGCGCTGCCGGCCACGTTCGTCGACTACGACCTCAGCCCCCGCGAGTACGAACTCGGGGTGGCGCAGACGATCCTGCGGGTGCACACCCGCGTGGCCGACCTCTACAACCAGCCGATGGACCAGACGCAACAGCAGCTGCGGGTGACGCTGGAGGCGCTGCGCGAGCGGCAGGAGTCCGAACTGCTCAACAACGCCGAGTTCGGCCTGCTCCACAACGCCGACCTCAGCCAGCGCCTGCACACCCGTACCGGTCCGCCCACCCCGGACGACCTGGACGAGCTGCTGTGCCGCCGCCGCAAGACCAAGCTGTTCCTGGCGCACCCCAAGGCGATCGCGGCGTTCGGGCGGCAGTGCTCGGCGCGCGGGATCGCCACGGAGAGCACCGAAGTGGACGGTCACGTCGTGTCCACGTGGCGCGGGGTGCCGATCTTCCCGAGCGACAAGATCCCGGTGTCGCGGACCGGGACGACGTCGATCCTGGCGATGCGGACCGGTTTGGACAGCCAGGGCGTGATCGGGCTGCGCCAGACCGGGCTGCCGGACGAGGTCGAGCCGGGCGTGAACGTGCGGTTCATGGGGATCGACTCGCGCGCCATCGTGTCCTACCTCGTCACGGCGTACTTCTCGGTCGCGGTGCTGGTCCCGGACGCGCTGGGCGTGCTCGAACACGTGGAGGTCGGACGGTGACGGAGACGGTGGCGGGGACCCGGACGGCGCGGGAACTCCTGGCGTGGAGCCGCGGGTGCGTGGACCCGGCGTTGCGGGCGGCGGTGGCGCGGCTGCCGGAGTCGATGCGGCCGCTGGTCTCCTACCACTTCGGGTGGGCGGACGAGACGGGCGCACCGGCGAGCGGGGGCGGCGGCAAGGCGGTGCGGCCGGCGCTGGTGCTGGCGGCGGCGCGGGCGGTCGGCGAGTGGGGGCCGGCGCTGCCCGGCGCGGTCGCCGTCGAGCTGGTGCACAACTTCTCGCTGCTGCACGACGACGTCATGGACGGCGACGAGACGCGGCGGCACCGGCCGACGGTGTGGAAGCTGTTCGGGGCGGGGCCGGCGATCCTGGCCGGGGACAGCCTGCTCGTGGCGGCGTCGGACGTGCTGGCGGCGAGCGGGCACCCGGCGGCGCGGGAGGCGTTGCGGATGCTCGGCGCGGCGGTGCAGGACCTGATCAAGGGCCAGGGCGCGGACCTGGCGTTCGAGCAGCGTGCCGACGTCGGGCTGGACGAGTGCCGGCTGATGGCGGAGGGCAAGACCGGGGCGCTGCTGGGGTGCGCGTGCGCGCTGGGCGGGTTGCTCGGCGGCGGGTCGTCCGAGCAGGTCGCGCACCTGCGGCGGTTCGGGGAGGCGGCCGGGCTGGCGTTCCAGATGGTCGACGACCTGCTCGGGATCTGGGGCGACCCGGCGGCGACCGGGAAGCCGGTGTTCTCGGACCTGCGCAACCGCAAGAAGTCGCTGCCGGTGGTGGCGGCGCTGACCTCGGGGACGGCCGCGGGCCGGGAGCTGGCGTCGCTGTACGCGGCGCCGGGTGAGCTGGCCGGGTCGGACCTGGTGCGGGCCGCGCGGCTGGTCGACCAGGCCGGCGGCCGGGAGTGGACCCGCACCGAGGCGGCGGCGCTGCTGGAACGCGCCAGGGCGCACCTGAGAGCCGCCGTGCCGGACCCGAGGGGCGCCGCGGACCTGGAGGCGCTGGCGGCGCTGCTCGCGGACCGGGACAGATAGCCGGAGGCGGTGCCCTGGGCCGACCACCCGCGGACCGGGTAGCGGCGACCCCGCGGAGC
>NZ_JBEXTZ010000127.1:0-20355 GCF_040614195.1 Amycolatopsis sp. NPDC006125 | reverse complement strand
CGGCAGGGCGCGCGACTGGCCGGCGGTGGCGGTGCCCCCGATGCCCGCCCCGCCGCGGCGCGGCTCGGTGAACCGTGCTGCTTCCTGAGGGGGCTGGTCCGGCGGCGGCAGGCCGGCGGTGCCGCCCCCGCTGTCCGCCGGACCGAGGCGCGGCTCGGTGCGCCATTCCGCTGTCCAGGCGAGGCCGGCCCGGCGCGACCTGCCGCCGGACGCGGCGCCGCCGCTCCGCCTGAGCCCGGCTCGGGCGGGGAGTCCGCGGCAGAGCGCGCAACCAGGCACCAGAAGAAGCCGCCCAGAGGTAGGCACATCAGGCGCGCCCACCCCGTCGCCAGCCCACCCGGGGCGCGACACGACACCCTCCGGCACGTGAAGCGCGCCACTGAAACCCGCCGCGATCGCTCCTCCGCGGCGGCCGGACCGGGGCCGCCGCGCCGCTCCGCGGGGCCCCGCCACAACACCCGAGGACGATCTTGGACCGGCGTGAGCCGAGCCGCAACCCCTGGTGACCACAACCGTCCCAGCGCGCCTCCGCGCGCACGAATCCCCAGGTCGAAGCCGTGTACGGACCGCGATGGCGTTGCGCCAACCGGCGGGTTCGCCGCGTGGCATCTTGACTCTTCGGCGCCGGGGGTTCACGCTTATCGCCAACGGCAGCACCCTGCGGGAGGGTCTGCCGGGAGGCGATGCCTGAGGACGTCGTGATCGAGGTGCGGGCCCCATCGAGAGGCCCCCTCGACAGAACGCGTCGTTCGGGCTAGACTGCTTCTTTGCGCTGCCCTCTTTCAGGCTGCCCGGAGACGGAAGCTAGGATAGTGGGCACACGGCACCCTTGACAGTCGCTTTAGCTGTTGCTAACGCGGCTGCGCACCGCTCATTGTCCCCGGAAGGACGCATCTTGGCAGTCTCTCCCGCGAACCAGGCCACTGCTGCGACCACCTCGGCTGTAACGGAGCCGAACCCGACGGGAATTCCCGGAGCCCCCAAGCGGGTCTCGTTCGCGAAGATCCGCGAGCCCCTCCCCACCCCCAACCTGCTGGACGTGCAGATCCAGTCCTTCCAGTGGTTCACCGGTGACGAGAAGTGGTTCGAGCGCCGCGTGAACGAGGGCGAGGAGAACCCCGTCGGCGGCCTCGAAGAGGTCCTCAACGAGATCTCGCCGATCGAGGACTTCTCCGGTTCGATGTCCCTGTCCTTCTCCGACCCGCGCTTCGACGAGGTCAAGGCCTCCGTCGAGGAGTGCAAGGACAAGGACATGACGTACGCGGCCCCGCTGTTCGTGACCGCCGAGTTCGTCAACAACAACACCGGCGAGATCAAGTCCCAGACGGTCTTCATGGGCGACTTCCCCGTGATGACCGAGAAGGGCACCTTCATCATCAACGGCACCGAGCGTGTCGTGGTGTCCCAGCTGGTCCGGTCGCCCGGTGTCTACTTCGACACCAGCGTCGACAAGACCACCGACAAGGACGTCTTCAGCGTCAAGATCATCCCGAGCCGCGGCGCGTGGCTCGAGTTCGACGTGGACAAGCGCGACACCGTCGGCGTCCGCATCGACCGCAAGCGCCGCCAGCCGGTGACCGTGCTGCTGAAGGCCCTCGGCTGGACCACCGAGCAGATCCGCGAGCGGTTCCACTTCTCGGAGACCCTGCTCGCGACGCTCGAGAAGGACCACACGGCAGGCACCGACGAGGCGCTGCTCGACATCTACCGCAAGCTGCGCCCGGGCGAGCCGCCGACCAAGGAGAGCGCCCAGACGCTCCTGGAGAACCTGTTCTTCAAGGAGAAGCGCTACGACCTGGCCAAGGTCGGCCGCTACAAGCTGAACAAGAAGCTGGGCCTGAACCTGCCGTACGAGACCGGCACCCTCACCGAAGAGGACATCGTCTCGACCATCGAGTACCTGGTCCGCCTGCACGCCGGCGAGACCAAGATGGGCGAGGGCGAGAACGAGGTCCCGGTCGAGGTCGACGACATCGACCACTTCGGCAACCGCCGCATCCGCACCGTGGGCGAGCTGATCCAGAACCAGATCCGGGTCGGCCTGTCCCGCATGGAGCGCGTCGTCCGCGAGCGGATGACCACGCAGGACGTCGAGGCGATCACGCCGCAGACCCTGATCAACATCCGCCCGGTCGTGGCGGCGATCAAGGAGTTCTTCGGCACCTCGCAGCTGTCGCAGTTCATGGACCAGAACAACCCGCTGTCGGGCCTGACCCACAAGCGCCGCCTCAACGCGCTGGGCCCGGGTGGTCTGTCCCGTGAGCGCGCCGGCATGGAGGTCCGCGACGTCCACCCGTCGCACTACGGCCGCATGTGCCCGATCGAGACGCCGGAAGGCCCGAACATCGGCCTGATCGGCTCGCTGTGCTCCTACGCGCGGGTCAACCCGTTCGGCTTCATCGAGACGCCGTACCGGAAGGTCGTCGAGGGCCGGGTCACCGACCAGGTCGACTACCTGACCGCCGACGAGGAGGACCGCTACGTCAAGGCGCAGGCCAACGCGCCGCTGACCGAGGACGGTCACTTCGCCGAGGCCCAGGTCCTTGGCCGACGCAAGGGCGGCGAGGTCGAGCTGCTCGACCCGCTGGAGATCGACTACATGGACGTGTCGCCGCGTCAGATGGTGTCGGTCGCCACCGCGATGATCCCGTTCCTCGAGCACGACGACGCCAACCGCGCGCTGATGGGCGCCAACATGCAGCGCCAGGCCGTGCCGCTGCTGCGCGCCGAGTCGCCGCTGGTCGGCACCGGCATGGAGCTGCGTGCCGCGGTCGACGCCGGTGACGTGCTCGTCGCCGAGCAGGCCGGTGTCGTCGAGGAGCTCTCGGCCGACCTCGTGACGATCATGCACGACGACGGCACCCGCAAGAGCTACGGACTGCACAAGTTCCGCCGCACCAACGCGGGCACCTGCTTCAACCACCGCCCGATCGTGTCGGAGGGCGACCGCGTCGAGGCCGGCCAGGTCATCGCCGACGGCCCGTCCACCGACCAGGGCGAGATGGCGCTCGGCAAGAACCTGCTCGTGGCGATCATGCCGTGGGAGGGCCACAACTACGAGGACGCGATCATCCTCTCCGAGCGCCTGGTGCAGGACGACGTGCTCACCTCGATCCACATCGAGGAGCACGAGATCGACGCCCGCGACACCAAGCTCGGCGCCGAGGAGATCACCCGGGACATCCCGAACGTCTCCGAGGAGGTCCTGGCGGACCTGGACGAGCGCGGCATCGTGCGCATCGGCGCGGAGGTCCGCGACGGCGACATCCTGGTCGGGAAGGTCACGCCGAAGGGTGAGACCGAGCTGACCCCGGAGGAGCGCCTGCTCCGCGCGATCTTCGGCGAGAAGGCCCGCGAGGTCCGCGACACGTCGCTGAAGGTGCCGCACGGCGAGACCGGCAAGGTCATCGGCGTCCGCGTGTTCTCCCGCGAGGAGGACGACGAGCTGCCCCCGGGCGTGAACGAGCTCGTCCGCGTCTACGTCGCGCAGAAGCGGAAGATCCAGCCGGGCGACAAGCTCGCCGGCCGCCACGGCAACAAGGGTGTCATCGGCAAGATCCTGCCGGTCGAGGACATGCCGTTCATGGAGGACGGCACCCCGGTCGACATCATCCTGAACACCCACGGTGTGCCGCGACGGATGAACATCGGCCAGATCCTCGAGCTGCACCTGGGCTGGCTCGCCTCGCAGGGCTGGAAGATCGAGGGCAACCCGGAGTGGGCGCAGAACCTCTCCGAGGAGCTCTACGACGTCGAGCCCGGCACGAACACCGCGACCCCGGTGTTCGACGGCGCGCAGGAAGAGGAGCTCACCGGCCTGCTCGCGTCGACCCGGCCCAACCGGGACGGCGAGCGCATGGTCAAGGAGAACGGCAAGGCGACGCTGCTGGACGGCCGTTCCGGCGAGCCGTTCCCGTACCCGGTGGCCGTCGGCTACATGTACATCCTCAAGCTGCACCACCTGGTGGACGACAAGATCCACGCCCGCTCCACCGGCCCGTACTCGATGATCACCCAGCAGCCGCTGGGTGGTAAGGCGCAGTTCGGTGGCCAGCGCTTCGGTGAGATGGAGTGCTGGGCGATGCAGGCCTACGGCGCGGCCTACACGCTGCAGGAGCTGCTGACGATCAAGTCGGACGACGTGGTCGGCCGCGTGAAGGTGTACGAGGCGATCGTCAAGGGCGAGAACATCCCCGACCCGGGCATCCCGGAGTCGTTCAAGGTTCTCCTCAAGGAGCTGCAGTCGCTCTGCCTGAACGTGGAGGTCCTCTCCAGCGACGGCGCGGCGATCGAGATGCGCGACTCCGACGACGAGGACCTGGAGCGCGCCGCCGCCAACCTCGGCATCAACCTGTCCCGCAACGAGTCGCCCTCGGTGGACGACGTCGTGCAATGACGTAGCGACCGGGAGCGGGGCCACCTCCCGCGGCCCCGCCCCCGGTAGCCGACTCCTCTAGCCGAATCAACCCCAAAGGGGATGCAACGACGTGCTGGACGTCAACTTCTTCGATGAGCTCCGGATCGGCCTGGCGACCGCCGATGACATCCGTCAGTGGTCCTTCGGCGAGGTCAAGAAGCCGGAGACCATCAACTACCGCACCCTGAAGCCGGAGAAGGACGGGCTCTTCTGCGAGAAGATCTTCGGCCCCACCCGGGACTGGGAGTGCTACTGCGGTAAGTACAAGCGGGTCCGCTTCAAGGGCATCATCTGTGAGCGCTGTGGCGTCGAGGTGACCCGCGCCAAGGTGCGCCGTGAGCGGATGGGTCACATCGAGCTGGCCGCGCCCGTCACGCACATCTGGTACTTCAAGGGTGTTCCCTCGCGCCTGGGCTACCTGCTCGACCTGGCGCCGAAGGACCTCGAGAAGATCATCTACTTCGCGGCCTACGTGATCACCGGTGTGAACACCGAGCTGCGGCACAACGACCTGCCGACGCTGGAGAACGAGATCAGCGTCGAGCGGAAGAACATCGAGGCGAAGCGCGACGCCGACATCGAGGCGCGCGCGCAGAAGCTCGAGGCCGACCTCGCCCAGCTCGAGGCCGAAGGCGCCAAGTCCGACGTGCGCCGGAAGGTCAAGGAGGGCGGCGAGCGGGAGATGAAGCAGCTCCGCGACCGCGCCCAGCGCGAGCTGGACCGGCTCGAGGAGATCTGGACCACCTTCACCAAGCTCGAGCCGCGTCAGCTGATCGCGGACGAGACCCTGTACCGCGAGCTGTACGACCGCTACGGCGAGTACTTCACCGGCGGCATGGGCGCGGAGGCCATCCAGAAGCTGGCCACCGAGTTCGACGTCAACGCCGAGGCCGAGAAGCTGCGCGACACCATCCGCAACGGCAAGGGGCAGAAGAAGCTCCGCGCCCTGAAGCGGCTCAAGGTCGTCGCGGCCTTCCAGGCCACCGGCAACGACCCGCGCGGCATGGTCCTCGACGCGGTCCCGGTGATCCCGCCGGACCTGCGCCCGATGGTGCAGCTCGACGGTGGCCGCTTCGCCACCTCGGACCTCAACGACCTGTACCGCCGGGTGATCAACCGGAACAACCGCCTCAAGCGGCTGATCGACCTCGGCGCGCCCGAGATCATCGTCAACAACGAGAAGCGGATGCTGCAGGAGGCCGTCGACGCGCTGTTCGACAACGGCCGCCGCGGCCGTCCGGTCACCGGTCCGGGCAACCGGCCGCTGAAGTCGCTGTCCGACCTGCTCAAGGGCAAGCAGGGCCGGTTCCGCCAGAACCTGCTCGGCAAGCGCGTCGACTACTCGGGCCGTTCGGTCATCATCGTCGGCCCGCAGCTGAAGCTGCACCAGTGCGGTCTGCCCAAGGACATGGCGCTGGAGCTGTTCAAGCCGTTCGTCATGAAGCGGCTGGTCGACCTGAACCACGCGCAGAACATCAAGTCCGCGAAGCGGATGGTGGAGCGGGCCCGCCCGCAGGTGTGGGACGTGCTGGAAGAGGTCATCACCGGTCACCCGGTGCTCCTCAACCGTGCGCCGACCCTGCACCGGCTGGGCATCCAGGCCTTCGAGCCGCAGCTGGTCGAGGGCAAGGCCATCCAGCTGCACCCGCTGGTCTGCGAGGCGTTCAACGCGGACTTCGACGGTGACCAGATGGCGGTGCACCTGCCGCTGTCGGCCGAGGCGCAGGCCGAGGCCCGGATCCTGATGCTGTCGGCGAACAACATCCTGTCGCCGGCGTCGGGCCGCCCGCTGGCCATGCCGCGTCTGGACATGGTCACCGGCCTGTTCCACCTGACCCGTCTCGACGAGAACGCGGTCGGCGCAGGCCAGGCGTTCAGCTCGCCGGCCGAGGCCATCATGGCCTTCGACCGCAAGACGCTGGGCCTGCACGCGCCGATCAAGATCCGCGTCAAGGACCGTCAGCCGAACAAGGCCCAGGTCGCCGAGCTCACCGAGAAGGGCTGGGAGCCCGGTCAGCCGTGGCTGGCCGAGACCACCCTGGGCCGGGTGCTGTTCAACGACCTGCTGCCGGCGGACTACCCGTTCATCAACGAGCCGCTGCCGAAGAAGCGCCAGGCGGCGATCGTGAACGACCTCGCCGAGCGGTACTCGATGACGCAGGTCGCGCAGGTCCTGGACCGGCTCAAGGACGCCGGCTTCTACTGGGCCACCCGCTCGGGTGTCACGGTGTCGATGTTCGACGTCATCGTGCCGCCGGAGAAGAAGGAGATCCTCGACCGGTACGAGGCCAAGGCCGCGCAGGTGGAGAAGCGCTACCAGCGTGGTCAGCTCTCGCACGCCGAGCGCAACAACGAGCTGGTCAAGGTGTGGACCCAGGCGACCGACGAGGTCGCGGAGATCATGGAGGACGCCTTCCCCGAGGACAACCCGATCTCGATGATCGTGAAGTCCGGGGCGGCGGGCAACATGACCCAGGTCCGGTCGCTGGCCGGTATGCGTGGTCTGGTGTCGAACCCGAAGGGTGAGTACATCCCGCGGCCGATCAAGTCGAACTTCCGCGAGGGCCTGTCGGTGGCGGAGTACTTCATCGCCACCCACGGTGCGCGGAAGGGTCTGGCCGACACCGCGCTGCGGACCGCCGACTCGGGTTACCTGACCCGTCGTCTGGTGGACGTGTCGCAGGACGTCATCGTCCGGGAGACCGACTGCGGCACCAGCCGCGGCGTGACCCGGCCGATCGGCGAGAAGCAGCCGGACGGCACCGTGCTGCGCGGCGCGCACGTGGAGACCAGCGTGTACGCCCGGACGCTCGCCCAGGACGTCACCGACGAGCAGGGCAACGTCGTGCTCAACGCGGGCGACGACCTGTCCGACCCGGCCATGGAGAAGCTGATCGCGTTCGGCGTCACCAAGGTCAAGGTCCGCTCGGTGCTGACCTGCGAGTCGGCCGTCGGTGTCTGCGCGATGTGCTACGGCCGCTCGATGGCGACCGGCAAGCTGGTCGACGTGGGTGAGGCCGTCGGTATCGTCGCCGCCCAGTCGATCGGTGAGCCGGGCACGCAGCTGACGATGCGTACCTTCCACCAGGGTGGTGTCGCCGGTGACGACATCACGACCGGTCTGCCCCGTGTCACCGAGCTGTTCGAGGCCCGGGTCCCGAAGGGCAAGGCGCCGATCGCCGACGTCGATGGCCGCGTGCGCATCGAGGAGAGCGAGCGGTTCTGGAAGATCACGCTCATCCCGGACGACGGTGGCGAGGAGATCGTCTTCGACAAGCTGTCGAAGCGTCAGCGCCTGGCCAACACGCCGAACGGGCCGCTGCAGGACGGCGACCACGTGAACGTCGGCCAGCTGCTGCTCGAGGGCACGCCGGACCCGCACGAGGTGCTGCGTGTCATGGGCCCGCGCGAGGCGCAGATGCACCTCGTCGAAGAGGTCCAGAAGGTGTACCGGGCCCAGGGTGTGTCGATCCACGACAAGCACATCGAGGTCATCGTCCGGCAGATGCTGCGCCGGGTGACGATCATCGACTCCGGTTCGACGGACTTCCTGCCGGGCGAGCTGCCCGAGCGGACCAAGTTCGAGAGCACGAACCGGTCGGTCGTGGCCGAGGGCGGCGAGCCGGCCTCGGGCCGCCCGGTGCTGATGGGTATCACGAAGGCCTCGCTGACCACGGACTCGTGGCTGTCGGCGGCGTCGTTCCAGGAGACCACGCGTGTCCTGACCGACGCGGCGATCAACGGCCGCAGCGACAAGCTCGTGGGCCTCAAGGAGAACGTGATCATCGGTAAGCTGATCCCGGCGGGCACCGGCATCAACCGGTACCGGAACATCCAGGTGCAGCCGACGGAAGAGGCCCGGGTGGCGGCGTACGCCATCCCGTCCTACGACGACGGCTACTACACCCCGGACGTCTTCGGCACCGGCACCGGCGCCGCGGTTCCGCTGGACGACTACGACTTCGGTCGCGACTTCCGCTGACCTGAGTTGTCCCGAAGCCCCCGGCTCCCTTCGCGGAGCCGGGGGCTTCGTCGTGTCCGCGGCGGGGCGCGGAGGTAGCGTGAGGCGCGAGTTCACACGAGCGACACGAGGAGGGCGTTGTGAACGCAGAGCAGACCCCGGAGGAGGCGCCGTCGAGAGGGCGGCACGCAGCGCCCGAGGGCGCCCCGACGCACCCGGCGATCGACCTGTCGAGGGACCCCAACCCGGGCAAGCCGGACCACGCCAAGCCCGACGAGGACGACTAGGTCTTTGCACGTGAAAGGGGCCCCAGGCACGCGCCTGGGGCCCCTTTTCGCACAGCTCAGAAGTCGAGCTTGCCGCTGATCTCGGCGTCGTCCATGTCCGGATCCCCGGCGACGCCCCGCCGCTCGACGGCGTCGACCACGTCCTCGACGGTGTCTCGGCCCTGTTCCTTGGGGACGTCCTTCAGCGTTTCGACGGCGGTGTCCTTGAGTTGCCCGCCGATCCGCTCCCCGATGGCCTCGGATGCCGACTTCCCGCCGCTCGCGACAGCCTTGGCCAGGTCGCCGCCCAGGTTCTCGGTCAGCGTGCCGTCGACGAGCTTCTGCGGGATCTTCCCGATGAACGCCTTGATCCGGTCGATCAGCCCCTTGAGCTTCTGGATGATCGACTGCAGGCGCTGGACCCACCGGCTGCCCTTGCTCGTCGCCATCCCGGCCTCCACCGCGGTCGAGGCGGTGGCAGCGGCGACCGAGCCGCCGAGCGTGAACGTCGAGGCCGCGAGCGCCGCGAGCCAGGTCACGATCAGCCATTCGACGAGGTCGCTGATGATGCTGGTGATCACGTCCTTGATCACGCTCATCACCGCGCTGCTGACCGCCATGAGGGTCGCGATCTCGCCGGTGGCGCCCGCGGTGCCGGAGATGCCGTCCCGGAACTCGGCCAGCGCCTTGCCCGCGGCCGCGGCGGCGGGTCCCTCCCAGCCGGCGAGTCCTTCGGTCAGCAGTTGCTCGGTCTCCACCCGCAGCTTCTCGATGTCCGCCCCGAGCCGGTTGAACGCGGCGGCCCCGGCGTCGAGCGCCTCCGAATCCCCGGTGACCAGGTCGAGCATCTCGTTGAGCGGCTCGATCCAGCTGATCAGGAAGCTCACGCCGTTCGAGATGAGCCAGCCCAGCGGGTCGGAGACGATCCCGCCGATGGTGCTCACCGCCTCGTCGACGAAGCTCAGCGCGGTGGACGAGGCCTCCGTCGCGTGGGCCACCAGGGCGTCGAGGTCGCCGCTCACCAGGTCCGAGCCGATCTGGAAACCGGCCTGGAACGTGTCGACGGCGCCCTGGACCACCTTGCCCGGGTCCGTCTCCGCCATCCGCTCGAGGTTCGCCTCCGCGCTGTACTCCTCGCCGATGCCCTCGACCTGATCGCTGATCGCTTCCCAGCTCGTCGGCATCAGCCCACCTCCCCAACACCCCGGCCGGCTTCGTCGAGGTCTTCGCCGATGCTCTCGAACGCGGCGACGACCCCGTCGTCCATCGCGGAGTACATGTCCGCGGCCTTGGCCAACTTCGCGCCGATCGCCTGGTAACCCTCGGCCATCTGGGTCAGGTGGGACCGGAGCTGGTCGACCATGTCCTGGTAGAACGGGTATACCGTGGGCTGGCCGATGAGCCCCCAGGACACCGCTGGGACGTTCGCGTCCTGCAGCTGCTGCTGCAACGCGCTGACCTGCGAAGTCTGCGCCGCCGCCGCGGCGGCCGTCTTGCGCAGCGCTCCGACGTCGACCGAGAAACCCCCGCTCACCGGCGCTCACCCTCGTCGAACGGGTCCAGGAAGTCGTCGTCCTCGGCGGGCCTGCGGCGGACCTCCGGGCGGGCCGGCCGGGACGGCTGCTGCTCGGCCAGGAAGTCCTCCTCGGCGAAGTCCGCGCCCTGGTCGATGGGCCGCTGCGGCACCACCGGGCGTTCGTCCGCGACCGTCGCCTTCAGCGCGGCCACGCTGGTGCCGAACGCCTCCGCCTGGGTCTGCAGCACCTGCTCCAGCACGTTGCTGGACGGCCCGAGCGCGTCCTGCACGATCGCGGCCTGCCGGCGCGCCGCCGCGGCCACCGCCTCGTGGATCGTCGCCGTGATGGTCGACGACAGCTGGATCGCGCTGCCCTGCAGCGCCTCCTCGCTCACCCGCACCGACTGCACGCTCCCGCCCGGCCCGGCGACGACCGTCACGGCCCGGTCGGGGGAGGACACGGTGACCGACAACTCGCCGATCTCGTCCTTCATCCGGGTGAACGCGGCCTGCCGCTGCTCACCCTGCTGCTTCAGCTCGTCGATCCGGCGCAGCTTCTGCTGCAGCTGCTCGACGAGGTCGCCGTGGCTGCCGTACGCCATGCAGGTCCCTCCCCGTGGTGAATTGCGCACCTTCGGTATCGGATCATGCACCACACGTGTGTGCGGCGGGCGCGCTTCCGGGCAACTCACCGATTCGATTGATCACTTTTCGCCACGCGGGAATTCCGCCGCCAATTCCGGCGTTGTAACACTCGCCGAAGATGCCCCCCGACCTGCTCGAACGCGCAGGCCGACGGTGTCCCGACAGTTGGCGGAAGGGTCCTGCGAGGCCGTCTTTCCGCTAGACTCGCCACACCACCTTCTCGCCGGAGCCGGGGTGTGAGCCCGTTAGGGACCCCCGATGCCACCGCCTGCCACAAGGGCGGGTATCTTTGACGACTGTGCCCGGCATGCGTCGGGCCGCTCTGCGTGCTTTTCGGCCAAGCGGGGATGCTCCGGCATCGTGGCGACGGCCGCGGCGAAGCGGAGCTCCACGGAAATCCGAGGGAACGTTAGCGGTCGAGAGACCCAGACGCGGGCCGACACGCCCGACCTCGGGGGCCGGGGAGACCAAGACGGAACAAGCAAGACGCGACAGAAGGCTGGTCCATTGCCCACGATCCAGCAGCTGGTCCGCAAGGGCCGCCAGGACAAGGCTGCCAAGCAGAAGACCGCGGCCCTCAAGGGGAGTCCGCAGCGGCGTGGCGTGTGCACCCGCGTGTACACCACGACGCCCAAGAAGCCGAACTCGGCGCTGCGCAAGGTCGCGCGTGTCAAGCTGACCAGCGGCATCGAGGTCACCGCCTACATCCCGGGCGAGGGCCACAACCTGCAGGAGCACTCGATGGTGCTCGTGCGCGGTGGTCGTGTGAAGGACCTGCCCGGCGTTCGCTACAAGATCATCCGCGGTTCGCTCGACACCCAGGGTGTGAAGAACCGCAAGCAGGCGCGCAGCCGGTACGGCGCGAAGAAGGAGAAGAGCTAATGCCCCGCAAGGGTCCGGCCCCGAAGCGGCCGCTGATCTCCGACCCGGTCTACGGTTCTCCGCTGGTCACGCAGCTGATCAACAAGGTGCTGACCGACGGCAAGCGCTCGCTGGCCGAGCGCATCGTCTACGGCGCGCTGGAAGGCGCCCGTGAGAAGACCGGCACGGATCCCGTCGTCACGCTGAAGCGTGCGCTGGACAACGTGAAGCCGAGCATCGAGGTGAAGAGCCGCCGCGTCGGTGGTGCCACCTACCAGGTGCCGATCGAGGTCAAGCCGGGCCGCTCGACGACCCTTGCGCTGCGGTGGATCGTCAGCTTCTCCCGCGCCCGCCGCGAGAAGACCATGATCGAGCGCCTGCAGAACGAGCTGCTCGATGCGAGCAACGGCCTCGGGGCCAGCGTGAAGCGCCGCGAGGACACCCACAAGATGGCCGAGTCCAACAAGGCGTTCGCCCACTACCGGTGGTGAACGTAGCCCGGCTGCCGAGACAAGCCAGGCCGGGCCCCAAGCTTCGAGACAGGGGAACAGTGCAGTGGCACGCGACGTGCTGACCGACCTGAACAAGGTCCGCAACATCGGCATCATGGCTCACATCGACGCCGGTAAGACCACCACCACCGAGCGGATCCTGTTCTACACCGGGATCAACTACAAGATCGGCGAGGTGCACGACGGCGCCGCGACGATGGACTGGATGGAGGAGGAGCAGAAGCGGGGTATCACCATCACCTCGGCTGCCACCACCACCTTCTGGGCCGACCACCAGATCAACATCATCGACACCCCCGGCCACGTCGACTTCACCGTCGAGGTGGAGCGTTCGCTGCGGGTGCTCGACGGTGCCGTTGCCGTCTTCGACGGCAAGGAGGGTGTCGAGCCCCAGTCCGAGCAGGTCTGGCGCCAGGCCGACAAGTACGAGGTCCCGCGCATCTGCTTCGTCAACAAGATGGACAAGCTGGGTGCGGACTTCTACTTCACCGTCCGCACCATCGAGGAGCGCCTCGGTGCGCGCCCGCTGGTCATCCAGCTGCCGATCGGCGCCGAGAGCGACTTCCAGGGCGTCATCGACCTGGTCCGCATGAAGGCGCTGACCTGGCGGGGCGAGGTCAAGAAGGGCGAGGACTACGAGGTCGAGGAGATCCCGGCCGACCTCGCCGACAAGGCCGCCGAGTACCGCGACAAGCTGATCGAGGCCGTCGCGGAGACCGACGACGCCCTGATGGAGAAGTACTTCGGCGGCGAGGAGCTGTCCGAGGCCGACATCAAGGCCGGCATCCGCAAGCTGACGGTCGCCCGCGAGGCGTACCCGGTGCTGTGCGGCTCCGCGTTCAAGAACAAGGGCGTGCAGCCCATGCTGGACGCGGTGATCGACTACCTGCCGTCGCCGCTGGACGTCCCCGCCGTCGAGGGCACCCTCACCGACGGTGAGACCGCCGCGTCGCGGAAGCCGTCGGTCGACGAGCCGTTCGCGGCTCTCGCGTTCAAGATCGCCGCGCACCCGTTCTTCGGCAAGCTGACCTACGTCCGGGTGTACTCGGGCAAGGTCGCCGCCGGCGCGCAGGTCATCAACTCGACCAAGGAGCGCAAGGAGCGCATCGGGAAGCTCTTCCAGATGCACTCCAACAAGGAGAACCCGGTCGACGAGGCCCAGGCCGGCCACATCTACGCGGTCATCGGCCTGAAGGACACCACGACCGGTGACACCCTGTGCGACCCGCAGAACCCGATCGTCCTCGAGTCGATGACCTTCCCGGAGCCGGTCATCAAGGTGGCCATCGAGCCCAAGACGAAGGCCGACCAGGAGAAGCTGTCGACCGCGATCCAGAAGCTGGCCGAGGAGGACCCCACCTTCCAGGTCCAGCTGGACGAGGAGACCGGTCAGACGATCATCGCGGGCATGGGCGAGCTGCACCTCGAGGTGCTGGTCAACCGCATGAAGTCCGACTACAAGGTCGAGGCGAACATCGGTAAGCCGCAGGTCGCCTACCGCGAGACGATCCGCCGCACGGTCGAGAAGTACGAGTACACGCACAAGAAGCAGACCGGTGGTTCTGGTCAGTTCGCGCGCGTGATCATCAAGCTGGAGCCGCTGTCCACTGGCGACGGCGCCCTCTACGAGTTCGACAACAAGGTCACCGGTGGCCGCGTGCCGCGCGAGTACATCCCGTCGGTGGACGCCGGTGCCCAGGACGCCATGCAGTACGGTGTCCTCGCCGGTTACCCGCTGGTCGGGCTGAAGGTGACCCTGTTGGACGGCGCTTACCACGAGGTCGACTCGTCGGAAATGGCCTTCAAGATCGCCGGTTCCATGGCGCTCAAGGAGGCCGCGCGCCAGGCCAGCCCGGTTCTGCTCGAGCCGGTCATGGCCGTCGAGGTGACCACCCCCGAGGACTACATGGGTGACGTCATCGGCGACCTCAACTCTCGCCGTGGCCAGATCCAGGCCATGGACGAGCGGGCAGGCACCCGAGTCGTGAAGGCACTGGTTCCGCTGTCCGAGATGTTCGGGTACGTCGGCGACCTGCGGTCTCGTACCCAGGGTCGGGCGAACTACTCGATGACGTTCGACTCCTACGCCGAGGTTCCCTCGAACGTCGCGAAGGAGATCATCGCGAAGGCGACGGGGGAGTAAACCCCTCCGCACCCAACGCGGGCGCGCACAGGGGCCTCCCCTAGGGTCCGCACAACCGACCAGATCGATCGCCGTTCGGCTGCCACGCCGTCCGGTGAAGCAAAAGCAAGAGTCCAGGAGGACATTCCAGTGGCGAAGGCGAAGTTCGAGCGGAGCAAGCCGCACGTCAACATCGGGACCATCGGTCACGTCGACCACGGCAAGACCACGCTGACCGCGGCGATCACCAAGGTTCTGCACGACAAGTACCCGGAGCTCAACGAGTCCCGGGCGTTCGACCAGATCGACAACGCGCCGGAAGAGAAGCAGCGCGGCATCACGATCAACATCTCGCACGTCGAGTACCAGACCGAGAAGCGTCACTACGCCCACGTGGACGCCCCCGGTCACGCGGACTACATCAAGAACATGATCACCGGTGCCGCCCAGATGGACGGCGCGATCCTGGTGGTCGCCGCGACCGACGGCCCGATGCCGCAGACCCGTGAGCACGTGCTGCTCGCCCGCCAGGTCGGCGTGCCCTACATCGTGGTGGCCCTGAACAAGGCCGACATGGTGGACGACGAGGAGATCCTCGAGCTGGTCGAGCTGGAGGTCCGCGAGCTGCTGTCCTCGCAGGAGTTCCCCGGCGACGACGCCCCCGTGGTCAAGGTCTCCGGCCTCAAGGCCCTCGAGGGCGACGCCAAGTGGGCCGAGTCGGTTCTCGAGCTCATGCAGGCCGTCGACGACAACGTGCCGGACCCGGTGCGTGACCTCGACAAGCCGTTCCTGATGCCGATCGAGGACGTCTTCACCATCACCGGCCGCGGCACCGTCGTGACCGGTCGCGTGGAGCGCGGCCAGATCAACGTCAACGAAGAGGTCGAGATCGTGGGTATCCGCGAGAAGTCGACCAAGACCACCGTCACCGGTGTCGAGATGTTCCGCAAGCTGCTCGACTCGGGCCAGGCCGGTGACAACGTCGGTCTGCTGCTCCGCGGCATCAAGCGCGAGGACGTCGAGCGCGGCCAGGTCGTCGTGAAGCCCGGCACCACGACTCCGCACACGGAGTTCGAGGGCTCGGTCTACATCCTGTCCAAGGACGAGGGTGGCCGGCACACGCCGTTCTTCAACAACTACCGCCCGCAGTTCTACTTCCGCACGACCGACGTGACCGGTGTCGTCACCCTCCCCGAGGGCACCGAGATGGTCATGCCGGGTGACAACACCGAGATCAAGGTGCAGCTCATCCAGCCGGTCGCCATGGACGAGGGTCTGCGGTTCGCCATCCGTGAGGGTGGCCGGACCGTCGGCGCGGGCCAGGTCACCAAGATCATCAAATGATTCCATCCGGCCCCGGAGTGCTTATAGCACCCCGGGGCCGGGTTGTGGAACCACGTGTGCGACACTAGTTGAGTTGCTCGTTGCGGGGCGGCCGATATCTCTAGAGAAATCGGCCGCCCCGGCGCGAGCGGCCTTGGTCCGTGGGTTTCCCAGGGGGAGACCGCGGGCGCGACAGATGGCCGGCACGGCCGTCTCGCGGTGAAGACCAACCGGCACGACGACGATCCTCCTGCGGGATCAGTCTGCGCAGCGGGCGCGACACGCCCGACCGCGTGGATCGGACGCGAGGGCGTTGACGTGCGGAAACCGGCGCGAATGCGCGGGTAGAGATAGCGGCACAAGACGAAGGAACGAGCTGCGACCATGGCGGGACAGAAGATCCGCATCAGGCTCAAGGCCTACGACCACGAGGCGATCGATGCCAGCGCGCGCAAGATCGTCGAGACGGTGACGCGCACCGGCGCCTCGGTCGTCGGACCTGTGCCGCTGCCCACCGAGAAGAACGTTTACTGCGTCATCCGCTCGCCGCACAAGTACAAGGACTCGCGCGAGCACTTCGAGATGCGCACGCACAAGCGGCTGATCGACATCCTCGACCCGACGCCGAAGACGGTCGACGCGCTCATGCGCATCGACCTCCCGGCGAGCGTCGACGTCAACATCCAGTAAGCGTTGGGCGAGCGGCGGAGATAAGAGACTCATGTCTGACAGGCAAGTAAAGGGCATCCTGGGCACCAAGCTCGGCATGACCCAGGTCTTCGGCGAGGACAACCGGATCGTTCCGGTGACCGTCGTGCAGGCCGGGCCGAACGTGGTGACCCAGATCCGTACCCAGGACAACGACGGCTACCAGGCCGTGCAGCTGGCTTTCGGCGCCGTGGACCCGCGCAAGGTCAACAAGCCGGTGACCGGCCACTTCCAGAAGGCCGGCGTGACGCCGCGGCGTTACCTCGCCGAGCTGCGCACGACCGACGCCGAGAGCTACGAGGTCGGCCAGGAGATCACCGCCGAGGTGTTCCCCGCCGGCTCGCGCGTCGACGTCACGGGCACCAGCAAGGGCAAGGGCTACGCCGGTGTCATGAAGCGTCACGGCTTCAAGGGCCAGGGCGCCAGCCACGGTAACCAGGCGAAGCACCGCGCCCCCGGCTCGATCGGTGGCTGCGCCACCCCGGGCCGCGTCTTCAAGGGCCTGCGGATGGCCGGCCGCATGGGTGGCGTCAAGGTCACCACGCAGGGCCTGACCGTCCACGACGTGCGCGCCGAAGAGGGCCTGCTGCTGATCAAGGGCGCCGTTCCCGGCCCCAAGGGCAGCCTCGTCTTCGTCAAGACCGCCGCGAAGGGTGGTGCTACCGAATGACCAGCGTCGAGCTGAAGACCCCGGCCGGCAGCGCCGAGGGCACCGTCGAGCTCCCCGCCGAGATCTTCGACGTGCAGGCCAACGTGCCGCTGATGCACCAGGTCGTGGTGGCCCAGCAGGCCGCCGCGCGCCAGGGCACGCACGACACGAAGACCCGCGGCGAGGTCTCCGGTGGCGGCAAGAAGCCGTACCGCCAGAAGGGCACCGGCCGCGCCCGCCAGGGTTCGACCCGCGCCCCGCAGTTCGCCGGCGGTGGCACCGTCCACGGCCCCACGCCGCGCGACTACACCCAGCGCACCCCGAAGAAGATGAAGGCCGCCGCCCTGCGTGGCGCCCTCTCCGACCGGGCGCGCGCCGGCCAGGTGCACGTCATCACCGAGCTGGTGTCGGGCGAGAAGCCCAGCACCAAGGAGGCGAAGAAGGTCCTCGCCGCCGTGACCCAGGCCAAGCGCCTGCTGGTCGTGCTGCACCGCGAGGACGAGCAGGGCTGGCTGTCGGCCCGCAACCTGCCGAACGTGCACCTGATCAACCCCGACCAGCTCAACACCTACGACGTGCTGGTCAACGACGACGTGGTGTTCACCAAGGCCGCGTACGACGCCTTCATCGCCGGTCCCGTCAAGGGCAAGGCGGCCAAGGCTTCGGCTCGGGCCAGCGAGGTTGAAGGGAGTGAAGCGCAGTGAGCAGCGTTGCCATCCCGGACCCTCGTGACATCGTGCTCGCGCCGGTGATCTCCGAGAAGTCCTACGGGCTCCTCGAGGACCACAAGTACACGTTCGAGGTCCGGCCGGACGCCAACAAGACGCAGATCAAGATCGCCGTCGAGCAGATCTTCGGCGTCAAGGTCGTCAGCGTGAACACGCTGAACCGGCAGGGCAAGCGCAAGCGGACCCGCTACGGCTTCGGCAAGCGCAAGAACGTCAAGCGCGCCGTCGTGACGCTGTCCGCCGAGAGCAAGCCGATCGAGATCTTCGGCGGACCCGCCGCGTAAGGGACGGAAAGCTGTCATGGGTATTCGTAAGTACAAGCCGACGACTCCGGGCCGCCGTGGCTCGAGCGTGTCGGACTTCGCCGAGATCACCCGGTCCGAGCCGGAGAAGTCGCTGCTGCGCCCGCTGAGCAAGTCGGGCGGCCGCAACTCCTCGGGCAAGATCACCACCCGGCACAAGGGTGGCGGCCACAAGCGGGCCTACCGGGTCATCGACTTCCGGCGCAACGACAAGGACGGCATCCCGGCCAAGGTCGCGCACATCGAGTACGACCCCAACCGGACCGCCCGCATCGCGCTGCTGCACTACGCGGACGGCGAGAAGCGCTACATCATCGCGCCGGACAAGCTCAAGCAGGGCGACACGGTGGAAGCCGGCCCGCGCGCCGACATCAAGCCGGGCAACAACCTGCCGCTGCGCAACATCCCGGTCGGCACCGTGGTGCACGCCATCGAGCTGCGTCCCGGTGGCGGCGCGAAGATCGCCCGCTCCGCCGGCGCCCGCGTGCAGCTGGTCGCCAAGGACGGCCCGTACGCCCAGCTGCGGATGCCCTCGGGCGAAATCCGCAACGTGGACGTGCGCAACCGCGCCACCGTCGGCGAGGTCGGCAACTCCGAGCACCAGAACATCAACTGGGGCAAGGCGGGCCGCAACCGCTGGCGCGGCAAGCGCCCGACCGTCCGTGGTGTCGTCATGAACCCGGTCGACCACCCGCACGGTGGTGGTGAGGGCAAGACCTCGGGTGGTCGCCACCCGGTCAACCCGAACGGCAAGCCGGAGGGCCGCACCCGCCGCCGCAAGCCGTCCGACGCACTGATCGTCCGCCGCCGGCGTACCGGCAAGAAGCGCTGAGCAGGGAGGTAAGACAACATGCCGCGTAGCCTGAAGAAGGGCCCGTTCGTGGACGACCACCTGCTCAAGAAGGTGGACGCGCTCAACGAGTCGGGCAAGAAGACCGTGATCAAGACCTGGTCCCGCCGGTCCACGATCATCCCGGACATGCTGGGTCACACCATCGCGGTGCACGACGGCCGCAAGCACGTGCCGGTGTTCGTCAGCGAGGCCATGGTCGGCCACAAGCTTGGCGAGTTCGCTCCGACGCGGACCTTCAAGGGTCACGTCAAGGATGACCGGAAGTCGCGCCGCCGCTGAGCGGGCACACGAGAGTTAGGGAAAGCAAGCGATGACAGCCCCAGAAACCGCTCCGGCCCAGGTGGCCGTGGCGCGGGCTCGCTTCGTCCGGGACTCGCCGACGAAGGTGCGCCGGGTGATCGAGCTGATCAAGGGTCTTAGCGCCGCCGAAGCCCTCGCCGTGCTCCGGTTCTCGCCGTACGCGGCGAGCCAGCCGGTGGCGAAGGTGCTCGCCAGCGCCGTGGCCAACGCCGAGAACAACCTCAACCTGGACCCGGACACGCTGTTCGTGAAGAACGCGTATGCCGACGAGGGCCCGACCCTCAAGCGCATCCAGCCGCGCGCCCAGGGCCGTGCGTACCGGATCCGGAAGCGCACCAGCCACATCACGGTCGAGGTGGAGTCGCGTCCGGAAGCGAAGAAGAGCGGTAAGAAGAAGGCAGGTGGCCGCTAGTGGGCCAGAAGATCAACCCGCACGGCTTCCGGCTGGGGATCACCACCGACTGGAAGTCGCGCTGGTACGCCGACAAGCAGTACGCGGAGTACGTGGCCGAGGACGTCAAGATCCGCAAGCTGCTGTCCACGGGCATGGAGCGCGCCGGCATCTCCAAGGTCGAGATCGAGCGCACCCGTGACCGCGTGCGGGTCGACATCCACACCGCGCGTCCGGGCATCGTGATCGGCCGCCGCGGCGCGGAGGCCGACCGGATCCGCGGCTCGCTGGAGAAGCTGACCGGCAAGCAGGTCCAGCTGAACATCCTCGAGGTCAAGAACCCCGAGGCCGACGCGCAGCTGGTCGCCCAGAGCGTCGCCGAGCAGCTGTCCAACCGCGTGGCGTTCCGCCGCGCGATGCGCAAGGCGATCCAGACGACCATGCGTTCGTCGCAGGTCAAGGGCATCCGCGTGCAGTGCAGCGGCCGCCTCGGCGGTGCCGAGATGTCGCGGTCGGAGCACTACCGCGACGGCCGGGTCCCGCTGCACACGCTGCGCGCGGACATCGACTACGGCTTCTTCGAGGCCCGCACCACCTTCGGCCGCATCGGCGTGAAGGTGTGGATCTACAAGGGTGACCTGGTCGGCGGCCTGAAGGCCAAGGCCGAGCGGGACGCCGCGGCCGCCAACGAGCGTCCGCGCCGGGAGCGTCCGTCGCGCCCGCGCCGTTCCGGCGCCCAGGGCACGACGCCGACCTCGACCGAAGCCGGCCGCGCCGCTGCCGCCGCGAAGGCCGACACGG
>NZ_JBEXTZ010000126.1:0-20570 GCF_040614195.1 Amycolatopsis sp. NPDC006125 | reverse complement strand
GGCACAGGGAAGTCCCGCGCGTGCCTGGAGAAGCTGCACCTGATGTGCCTGCTCAACCCCGGCATGCGCGCCCGCGGGCAAGGCGGGCGCGTCCGGATCGCACCTGGCCGGCCCGGCGGGCAACTCGAAGAAGGACGAGGACAAGGACCACGAGCGGCCCGCGTACCTGCTCGAGGACGACCCGGACAGCATTTTCGGCCACGAGGGCGGCACGGACGAGAACGGGAACCGCATCAGCCCACCCGTGATCGGCGGCTGACGGAGCCGGCACGGCGGCAGCCCGCGACTCGCTCGCGCGCTGCCGCGTGCCGGGAGCTGACCCAGCAGGCATGCCCTCGGGGCCGGCGCCGATGGCGGCATCGCCAGGTGACCGCCCCAGGGGAACGGCAACCGGCGCCTCGGCAGCCCAGACCCCCTCGCCAGCCGGGACCGATGACCAGCCGGTCCGGCCCCGCGCGGCCGGCGCCCACAGGCACCGTTGGCCCGCGATGGGAAAGACTCCGCCCCAACGAAGCCGACTGCGGCTGGCACGGGCAGCTCCCCCAGCAACCCGCGACTCGCTCGCGCGGCAACCGGCGCCCAGACGGAGGTTCACGGCGGAGGCCGGCCCGGTGCAGTGAGGGACGAGGCCTGGCATCGCAGGCATCCGCATCCGGGGAAGCAGCACCTGCCCGCAGCGACACCCGCCCAGAACGTCAGCCGCCTTCGATGAAGCCTCTCACGGAGTTCGCGACCAGCTCCACGGCGATCGCGGCCAGCAGCAGGCCCGCGATCTTCGCGAGCAGCGTGATACCGCTTTCCTTGATCAGCCGGATGACCACGCCGGAGAACCGCATGCACGCGTAGATGACGATGTGCACGGCGACGATCGCGCAGGCCAGCGCGACGTACGCGCCCACGTGCCCGGACGCCTGCCGCACGAAGACGATCGTCGCGGCGATCGCGCCCGGCCCGGCCAGCAGCGGGGTGCCCAGCGGCACCAGCGCGACGTTCACGTCCTCCACCACGTTCGGCTCGCTCGTCGCGCCGCGGCCGGTCAGCAGGTCCAGCGCGATGAGCAGCAGGAGCAGCCCGCCGGCGCCCTGCAGGGCGGGCACCCCGATCCCGAGGTACGCCAGGATCGCCTGCCCCGCGATCGCGAACAGCGAGATCACCAGCAGCGACACCAGCACCGCCTGCCGCGCCGCTCGCGCCCGCACCGCCGGCGGCTTCCGGCCGACCAGGCTGAGGAACACCGGCACGGTCCCCGGCGGGTCCATGATCACGACCAGCGTGATCGACGCCTCCAGGAACAGCTTCGCGTCGAAGAGGTCGGCGACCGCCAAGGTCAGCCCACCACGATCTGCGCGCCGGACGCCTTGTCGATGAGCGCCTCGAACTGCTCGGGATCGGTGTTCTCCGCGCCGATCGGGATGGTCTTGTTCGTGCCGTGGTAGTCGCTCGACCCGGTCTGCACCAGCCCCAGCTCACCGGCCAGCCCGCGCAGCTCGGCGCGCGTCGGCTCGTCGTGGTTGGGGTGGTCGACCTCCAGCCCGGTCAGCCCGAGCTCCGCCAGCCCGGCGATGTAGTCGGCGGACACGATCCGCCCGCGGCTGCGCGCGAACGGGTGCGCGAACACGGTGACGCCGCCGGCCTCGGCGATCATCTCGATCGCCCGCTCCACCGGCGTGTCCTGCCGCGGCAGGTAGTAGCCGCGGCCTGCGCCCAGGTACTCGGCGAACGCCTGGTCCACGGTCGTCACCAGCCCGGCGCGCACCAGGGCTTGCGCGAGGTGCGGCCGGCCTGCCGGGGAGTCCGGGCCGAGGGATTCGAGGAGCTCGTCGGCGTCGATCGGCAGGCCGTCGGCGGCCATCCGCACCGCCATCGCCCGCAGCCGGGTGCGGCGCTCCTGCCGCAGCCGCGTCTGCTCTTCGACGATCGCCGGGGACGCCGGGTCGAACAGGTAGGCCAGCAGGTGGATGCTGATGCCGAGGCTGCTCACGCACGACAGCTCGGCGCCGGGCACGAGCGTGAGGCCGGACGGGAGCGCCGCGGCCGCGGCGGCCCAGCCTGCCGTGGTGTCGTGGTCGGTCAGCGCGACCACGTCGAGCCCCGCGGCGGCGGCCGTCGCCACGAGTTCGGCGGGCGTGTCGGTGCCGTCCGACACGGTGGAATGGGTGTGCAGGTCGATGCGCATCGGAATCATTGTCGCCTACCCGGTCGGCACACGGCCGACCAGGCACAACGACGTGTCAACCGACGATCTTCTTGCCGCGCGCGAGGCGCTGGGCCTTGATCATGGAGAAGCGCTCGCTCTGCTTGTGCTTGTCGCCGAAGACGAGTTCGGAGATGGTGTCGTAGAAATCCTCCGGGCTCGGCAGGAACTCGATCCGGTTCAGCGCCTGGATCTGACCGGCCGACTCGACGACGACCGTGCCGTAGCCGAACATCCGGCCCCACGCGGAGCGCTCGTAGGTCAGGTCGGTGACCTTCGAGATCGGCATCATCGCGACCTTGGTGGTGATGACGCCGCTGGTGAGCACGAACCGTTTGTCCGTGACCACCAGGCGCTCGACCCACCACTCGATGACCTTGAACGCGTACACGACGACCACGAGCAGCGCCGCGTACCAGAGGATGTTCTGGACGACCCACAGGGACGGTGGCAGCAGGTAGGACACCATCACGCAGATCGCGAGCAGGGCGATCGTCTCGAAGGTGTCCCAGGCCAGGAATGCCCAGTGCCTGCGGACCCGCACCACGCGCCGCTCGGTGTCGAGCAGGTACTCGTCGGGATCCCGTGGGGCGAACATCAAGCCAGCCTATCCGGCCGCCTACGAAGTGAACACGTTGCTGACGAAGGTGATGACGGCCTCGGCCGATTCACGCAGGAAGTCGACGATGTTGCTGACCAGGTTGGCCGCGTTGCCCGGCTGGGCGATCACGAAGAACAGCACCAACGCGATACCCACGAGCCCGGCAATCTTCTTCGCGTTCACAACGATCAATCCCGTCTCTTACTCCGGCATCGGACTGGCAAGCTCACCAGTAACGTTGTACCGCACTCCGCAGGGTTACGGGAGGTAAGTCCCGCGCTTGGGTCAGTGTCCGGCTGTGATCTAATCGGTTGGTTACTCTCCGCTTCCACCGCGCCCGGGTTAGGCTGCCCTCATGAGCGCGACCGGCCCGGTTCCCGTGCGCTGCGTAGGCGGGATCTTGCACGATCAAGCGGGCCGCCTGCTGCTAGTCCGGCGCGCGAACGATCCCGGACGCGGACTGTGGTCGATCCCCGGCGGACGCGTCGAACCAGGCGAAACGGACAGCGAGGCGCTGATCCGGGAGATGCGCGAGGAAACCGGGCTCGTCGTGCGCCCCGGCATGCTGGTGGGCCACGTGATCCGCGGCCGCTACGAGATCCACGACTACACCTGCGCGGTGGCAGGCGGTTCGCTGCGAGCCGGCGACGACGCGGCCGAGGTACGCTGGGTCGACGAGGCGGCCTTCGCGGCGCTCGCGCTGACGGACGGCTTGGCCGACACGCTGCGTGGCTGGGAGATGCTGCCGCGCTGCTGAGGGCGCTTTCCGCGGCTCGATGCCGGTGCGTCGGCGGCTTGGAACGGTCGGCTCGGCGGCCGGAATTGTCGGCATGTGGCCCGGGGGAAGCACGCTGACCGGGGGCCGACGCGCCCCGGCGCGGCAGTGGCGGTCGCGGCAGCGGGTTGGCGGGTCGGCAGTGGTGCGCCGGCCAGTCGCGGCGGTGGCGCGGCCCAATGCAGCGGTGGCGCGGCTCGTCGCGGTGGTGGCGCGGCTCGTCGCGGCCGTGAGCCGGCGCGCAGCGGTGCCGAGTTGGCCGGTCACGGGGCCCAGTTAGCCGGCTGCGGCGGCGAGCCGGCCTGTTGCGGCGGCGAGCCGGCCGGTTTGCGGCAGTGGCGCGGCCGGTCGCGGTGGTGAGCCGGCGCGTTGCGCCCCCGAGTTGGCCGGTCACGAGGCCGAGTTAGCCGCCTGCGGCGGCGAGCCGGCCTGCTGCGGCGGCGAGCCCGGCCGGTTGCGGCAGTGGAGCCGGCGCGCAGCGGTGCCGAGTTGGCCGATCACGGGGCCGAGCTGGCCGCTTGCGGCGGTGGTTTGGTCGTCGCGGCGGTGCCGCGACGCGATGCGGCAGGGGCGCGACCCGATGGCGCAGCCCGATCCCTCAGCGGCGCAGCCCTCACGGCAGGCGGGCAGGGCGCGGACCCGCCGCTGAGAGCAATCCGCCGTGATCAGCCCTGGATCCGGGACTCCGAACCACCCCACTCGCGTTCGCGCAGCTGGAACTTCTGGATCTTCCCCGTCGAGGTCTTGGGCAGCGCGTCCACGAACTCGACCTGGTCGGGCACCTTGAACCGCGCGATCTGCTCCCGCACGTGGGCCCGCAGCTCGTCCACCGTGGCCGTCGCGCCTGGGCGCAGCACGACGTACGCCTTCGGCCGCTCGCCCCACTTCTCGTCCGGCACGCCGACCACCGCGACCTCCGCGACGGCCTCGTGCGAGTCCAGCGCCGCCTCCACCTCGATCGTGGAGATGTTCTCGCCACCGGAGACGATGATGTCCTTCGCCCGGTCACGCAGCTGGATGTAGCCGTCCGGGTGCCACACGCCCAGGTCACCCGAGTGGAACCACCCGCCGCGAAACGCTTTCTCCGTCGCCTCGGGGTCGGCGAAGTAGCCGGACATCACGTTGTTCCCGCGCATCACGACCTCGCCCATCGTGACACCGTCGCGGGGCACGTCGCGCATCTGCTCGTCCACCACCCGGATCCCGTCGGTCACCAGCATCCCGACGCCCTGCCGCGCCATCAGCCGGCTCCGCTCGGCGATGTCGAGCTTGACCCACCCCTCCTGCGCCTCGCACACCGTGTACGGCCCGTACGTCTCGGTCAGCCCGTACACGTGCACCAGCCGCGCGCCCAGGTCCGTCATCCGCCGGATCACGGTCGGCGACGGCGGCGCCCCCGCGGTGGTCACCACGACCTCCCGCGGCAGCGGGTGCGCCCCCGAGTACCCGGCGATCGTGTTCAGCACCGTCGGCGCGCCGTTGAGGTGGGTGATCCCCTCGCCGTCCAGCAGGCGCCAGATCTCGGCCGCGTCGACCGCGCGCAGGCACACGTGCGTGCCGCCGATGGCGGTGACCGCCCAGGTCGTGCACCAGCCGTTGCAGTGGAACATCGGCAACGTCCACAGGTACTTCGACTCCGGCGTGTGCCCCGAGTGGATGATCTCGGCCAGCGAGTTCAGGTACGCGCCGCGGTGGTGGTACTGGACGCCCTTCGGCCTGCCGGTGGTCCCGGACGTGTAGTTGATCGAGATCGTCGACCGCTCGTCCGCGACGCTCCACGGCAGTGGCTCGTCGCTGCCCCGTGCCAGCAGCTCGTCGTAGGTGATGCCGCCGACGGCCGGGTCCGGCTCCGCGCCGTCCACCACCGTCACGACGTCCACACCGGTGCCGGGCGGCACCGACGCGTGCAGTGCCGCATCCACCACCAGCACCTTCGCCCCGGAGTGCTCCAGGATGTAGCGGATCTCGGCCGGCGCGAGCCGGGTGTTGATCGCCACCAGCACCGCGCCCGCGAGCGGCACCGCGAAGTGCGCGACCAGCATCTCCGGGATGTTCGGCAGCAGATAGGCCACGCGATCCCCCGGCCCGACCCCGCTCGCCCGCAACGCGTGCGCCACGCGGGTGGCCTCCGCGGCGAACTCGCGGTAGGTCACGCGGCGCTCGCCGTAGACGATCGCGTCGTTGTCCGGGAAGACCTCGGCGGAGCGCTCCAGGAAGGCCAGCGGGGTCAGCGGGGTGAACCACGTGTCAGCCATGACCACATCCTCACCGCAGTGGCCGCCGGCACACAACAGCTAGGCGGCCAGCCAGGTCATCCGGGCGCCGTAGCGGGTGGTGCGGGCCAGCGCGACCGCGTCCCAGCCGCCGGCCGTGCGCCGCGCCAGGCCGAGCGTCGTCTGGCCGTCGACGGCGAAGGCCAGCTCGTCCCGCCCCGGCAGCACCGCGGACAACCCGTGCTCGTACGTCTCGTCCATGACCCACCACAGTGGACGCGACTCGCCCAGCGCGGCCAGCCGCGACAGGAACTCGCCGCGGTCGGCATCCGGCATGTGCCCCATCGTCCGGCAGGTGAGCACCACCAGCGGCACGTCCGCGGGCAGCAGGGCGAGAGCCTCGTCGAACGCGCCGACCGCGTCCCCGGCGACGATCTGCGGCGGCGACTTGCGCTGCGCCAGCGCGGCCGCCCGCAGCAGCCGCACCCGGTCCGGCTGGTCGCCCCACACGCAGGCCTCCAGCCACGCCAGCTCGTCCTCATCGGACAGATCCAGCGGCCGCGGGTCGAGCCCGGCGCGCGCCACGACGGTCAGCTTCTTCGGCAGTTTCGGCAGCACCGCGCCGGGCGCCAGGTCGAGCGCGCAGTGGAGCCCGACCGCCGCCTTGGCAGGCCCGGCGACCAGCTGCTCGCCGCCGTCGCACTGGTACCGGTAGGCGAACTTGTCCATCCCGAGCAGCAGCCCGCCCGCGGTGCCGACCTCGAGCAGCGCGATCTTGCCGCCGGCCTGCTTGGCCGCCATCGCGACCGCGGGGAACACCGACGCGGCGCGCCGCACCTCGTTGTTCGCCAGCGATCGCGACGCGAGCATGCCCGCCGCCTCGCCGGCGTGCGCGAGCAGGAACTCGCGGAACAACGGCCACGTCTCGTCGTCAACGCCGTAGGACCCGCCCAGCGCGGGGTAGTACCGGTACAGCGGGTGGATCGGGTCGGCCTGGACCAGCCGGTGGGCGACCGCGAACAACAGCGCGGGGCTCGCCTCCTCGGGCGCGGCGGCCAGCAGGCCGGCCACCGCGTCGTCCTCGGCTGCTTTGGACGCGAGGTGCTCGTACAGCGGTGACTCGCCCGCCGCGCTCCCGGCGAACTCGTCCAGCCGCCGCTTGGCTTCGGCCAACCCGATCGTCACGCGGTCTCCCTCACTCGTGCGGAACGGGACGGCCCGGCTGCTCGCCCCCACGCGCCTCACCGTAGTTCTGCTTCGGCACCAGGACCTTGCGCCGGAAGATGCACACGATCGTGCCGTCCTGCTTGTAGCCCCGGGTCTCCACGTACACCACGCCCCGGTCGTCCTTGGACTTCGACGGGGTCTTGTCCAGCACCTCGGTCTCACCGTAGATGGTGTCACCGTGGAAGGTCGGCTTGACGTGCCGCAGCGACTCGATCTCCAGGTTCGCGATCGCCTTGCCCGACACGTCCGGCACCGACATGCCCAGCAGCAGCGAGTAGATGTAGTTGCCCACCACCACGTTCTTGCCGAAGTCGGTGGTCTCCGCCGCGTAGTGCGCGTCCATGTGCAGCGGGTGGTGGTTCATGGTGAGCAGGCAGAAGAGGTGGTCGTCGTACTCGGTCACCGTCTTGCCTGGCCAGTGCTTGTACACCGCACCCACCTCGAACTCCTCGAAGTACCGCCCGAACTGCACTGGTCGACCTCCCTGCGGGTAACGCCACACCGACCTGGAGCGACGTCAACTGATGTTGAGGAGTACCCTCGACCAATGGCGGCGGTGCGTCAACGCGACAGCCGCCACGTTGCCGGTCCGGCTGGAGGAGGTGAGGAACGCAAGATGAGTAGTGGCGATAGTCCGCTCCCTAGTAAACCCAGCGTTTCCCTCCACGTGGCCGGAACCATTTCCGTGCTTTAGGCGCAGTTCGCCCGGGAAACGCTGGTCAGCGCCGAGCGGACGCATTCCTGCCCGCCCGGCGGTCGTGGTACGCACTGCGAAAGCCAGGAGATCCCATGCCTGCGATTCCCTCCCTCGGCGGCCTGCGCGGCCGGGGCAACGGCCGAGCCGGCCGGGTCGAGCCGCCCGTGCCGGTTCCCGTCTCGGCCTACATCGTCGACTGCGCCGTGTACGTCGACGGCGAACGGCTGCCAGGGCGCTGGACGCACGCCGAGGCCATCAAGGAGGTCCGGCGCCGTCGCGACGGGTTCGTCTGGATCGGCCTGCACGAGCCCGACCAGCAGCAGATCCAGGGCATCGCGGAGGTCTACGGCCTGCACGAGCTGGCCGTGGAGGACGCCGTCCAGGCGCACCAGCGGCCCAAGCTGGAGCGCTACGACGACACGCTGTTCATGGTGCTCAAGACGGTCCGCTACGTCGAGCACGAGTCGCCGACCACGGCCAATGAGATCGTGGAGACCGGCGAGCTGATGGCGTTCCTCGGGCTGGACTTCATCATCACCGTCCGGCACGGGGCGCACTCCGGGCTGGCCCGGCTGCGCCGCGACCTCGACGAGGACCCGGAGCGGCTGACCAACGGCCCGGCCGCGGTGCTGCACGCCATCACGGACCTCATCGTCGACCAGTACCTCGAGGTCACCTCCTCGATCGAGGAGGACATCGACGAGATGGAGGCGCGGGTGTTCGCGCCCCGCTCGTCGGTCAGCGCCGAGCAGATCTACCTCATGAAACGCGAGGTGCTGGAGCTGCGCCGCGCGGTGCTGCCGCTGGTCACGCCGGTGCGCAGGCTCGCGGAGGGCTTCACCCGGCTGGTCCCCGACGAGGTCCGGTCGTACTTCCGCGACGTGGACGACCACCTGACCACCGTGTCGGAGCGGGTGGGCAACTTCGACGAGCTGCTGACGACCCTGGTGAACGCCACGGTCGCCAAGATCACGCTCCAGCAGAACACCGACATGCGCAAGATCACCTCGTGGGCGGCCATGATCACGGTCCCCACGATGATCGCGGGTATTTACGGCATGAATTTCGACTACATGCCGGAGTTGCGCTGGAAGTTCGGGTATCCGGCGGTTCTCGTGCTGATTCTCGGGATCTGCCTGCTTCTCTACCGAATATTCAGGAAGAACAAGTGGCTCTGACCCTTTCCTGACCTGTTCGCTGGAAGGAGTTCTCCGATGACCAGACTGCTCACGAGCCTCAAGTTCTGGGCCCTCGCGCTGACCCTGGTGTGGATCGCGGTGGTGGCGGTGCTGATCGCCGACCACCCGGAACTCGCGCAGGCCCACTGACGAGTACCTATCGTGGAGGCATGCGCGCGCTGGTGGTCTCCGACGAGGTCGACGAGCAGCTGTGGGCCGGTGTCGGCCCCGGCTGCGAGGTCGGCCTCGTCCTGGCCGCCGGCGACCTGCCGTTCGACTACCTGGAGTTCCTGACCGACTCGCTGGGCGGCGTGCCGTGCGTGTTCGTGCCCGGCAACCACGACCCGGACCTGTCCGGGTTCACCCGCCACGGCGGCCTGTTCATGCGGGCAGGTTTCCCGCAGGCCTGGCCCGGGCCCGCCGGCGCGGTCAACGCCGACGGCCGGGTCGTCGACGTGTGCGGCCTGCGGATCGCCGGCCTCGGCGGCTCGGTCCGCTACAACGAGGGCCCCAACCAGTGGACGCAGGCGCAGCAGGCCCGGCGCGCCCGGCGGCTGGTCCGGCAGGCTGCGCGCAGGCAGCGCCGCGACGGGCGCGGTGTCGACGTCCTGCTCACGCACGCCCCGCCCCGCGGCGTCGGCGACCGCGAAGACCCGGCGCACCAGGGCTTCGACTGCCTGCACCGGACGGTCGAGAAGATGCGGCCGGATTGGTTGCTGCACGGGCACATCCACCCCTACGGCGAACAACCCAGGGAGCACCGGATGGGCGACACGCGCGTCCGCAACGTCGTCGGCAGGCACCTGATCGCGTTCACCCCGCACGAGGTGCGGACGTGAACGCCGCGCGGGACACCGGTTTCCCCCGCGCCGACGCCGAGCACGACTTCCTGCGCGCCCGGCGGCGGCAGGTGCTGTCCCGGCTGGCGAACTGGCTGCGCCGGGAGCCCGACGACGTCAACATCATGCTGCCGTTCGACGAGGTCGTGGACGCGCTCGGCTACGTGAGCGAGCGGCGGATCGGGTTGCGGGTGATCCCGCTGAACTCGATCGTCGGCAGCGTCGACCGCGGCCGCGACTTCGACCGCCGGTTCCGGCCGACGTCCGGCCGGGTGCGGGAACGGTGGGAACGGCTCGCGCTGGCCGCCCGCCGCGGTGAGCACATCCCGCCGATCGAGGTGTACCGGGTCGGCGACCTGCACTTCGTGATCGACGGGCACCACCGCGTGTCGGTGGCCTACGCGCTGGGGCTGGAGACCATCGAGGCCGCGGTGACCGAGGTGCACACCAAGCTCAACCCGAAGGGCATCCGCTACCGGGGCGACCTGATCGTGAAGGACTACCGGCGACTGTTCCTGTCGCGGGTGCCGCTGGCGGGCGAGGCGCGGGCGGCGATCGTGGTGAGCGACCCGTGGGACTACGCGCACCTCGGCGAGCACGTCGAGGCGTGGGGTTTCCGGCTGATGCAGTCCGAGGGGAAGTTCCTCGACCGCGCCACGATCGCGCGGCGCTGGTACGAGGAGGAGTACCTGCCGGTGGTGGAGATGATGCGGCAGGCGGAGCTGATCGGCGACCGCACCGAGGCCGAGGCCTACATGTGGGTCGCCGGGGAGCGCTACCGCCTGATCCGCCAGCACCGCTGGGACGACGAGGTCATCGAAGCGCTGCGAGCCCGCCGGCGCTGACGCCGGCGGGCCCTTGGTCACTCAGGCGTGAACGACCGGCATGTCCGTTTCGATCTCCTCGGGCACGCCCGGCTTGATCAGCAGTCCGCAGACGACCGCGCCGAGCAGGAAGATGCCCGCCGCCCAGGTGAACGCCGTGGTGTAGCTGTGGATCGCGGCGTCCGCCAGCAGCTGCGGCGTCGGCGTCTTGCCCACGGCGAACGAGGCCGCGGCGTCGGCGGCGACCGAGCTGAGCAGCGCGGTGCCGATCGAGCCGCCGATCTGCTGGCCGGTGTTGACCGTCGCCGAGGCGACCCCGGCGTCGTGCGGGTCGACGCCCGAGATGGCGACGTTCATCGACGGCGCCATCGACAGGCCGATGCCGACCCCGGCCACCATGAGCGGGAACAGCACACCGCTGGCGTAGGTGCTGGCCGAGTCGATGCCGCTGAGCCAGAACAGCCCGGCCGCGGCGATCACCATGCCCGCGCCGACGAGGACCTTCGGCCCGACGCGCGGCAGCAGCACGCTCGTGGACAGCGTCGCGCTCACCATCAGCGTGCCGACCATCGGCAGGAACGCCAGGCCGGACGTGATCGGCGTGAACCCGAGGTTCTGCTGCAGGTAGTAGGTCAGGAACAGGAAGATGCCGAACATCCCGATGCCCAGCAGGAACACCGCGAGGTACGCGCCGCCGCGGTTGCGGTCGAGCAGCACGCGCATCGGCAGCAGCGGGTGCGCCACCCGCGTCTCGATGCGGACGAACACGCCGAGCAGCACCACACCGGCGGCCAGGAAACCCCACACCAGCGGCGAGGACCAGTCATGGGTCTCGGCGTTGGCGAAGCCGTAGACGACGGCGAACAGGCCAAGGGTCGAGACGACCGCGCCCGGGATGTCCAGTTTCGGCCGGTCCTCCGACGGCCGGTGCCGGAGCAGGCTGGAGCCGCCGACGAAGGCGATCACCGCGAAGACGATGTTGACGAACATGCACCAGCGCCAGTCGAGGTACTCGGTGAGCACCCCGCCGAGCAGCAGTCCGACCGCGGCACCCCCGCCTGCGATCGCACCGAAGATGCCGAACGCGCGGCCGCGTTCCTTCGGGTCGGTGAACGTGGTGGTCAGCAGCGACAACGCGGCGGGCGCCAGCAGCGCGCCGAACACACCCTGCGCGGCGCGGGCGACGATCAGCATCTCGATGCCGTTCGCGGCGCCGCCGACCGCCGAGGCGAGCGCGAAGCCGGCGAGGCCGATGAGGAAGGCGCGCTTGCGGCCGAACAGGTCGTTCACGCGGCCGCCGAGCAGCAGCAGGCTGCCGAAGGCGAGCGCGTAGGCGGTGACGACCCACTGGCGGGCGTCGCTGGAGAAGCCCAGTTCGTGCTGGGCGGTGGGCAGCGCGATGTTCACGATGGTCGCGTCGAGCACGACCATCAGCTGGGCCAGTCCGATCATCACCAGGATCAGCCAGCGCCGCGCGTGGTGCGGGTCGGCCGTCGAGCCGGCTGGTCTCCCCCCGGCGGGCTCGACGTAGGTGGTTTGCGTCATTCCGGTCCTCGCAGACGTATGTGGAGTGGGGACCTCCCCTTCGCTTTCCACCGTACCCAAAAACCGGAGGAGCTATCTCAGGTTTGGTAGAATGGGTTTCATGACGCGGGACACACTGCGCGCCGCATCGCCGCGGCCGCTGCGGCGCGACGCCGAACGGAACCGGCTGCGGATCCTGTCGGCGGCCCGGGACGTGTTCCGGGAGCGGGGTTTCGACGCGACGCTGGACGACGTGGCGCACGCGGCGGGGCTGGGCGTCGGCACGGTCTACCGGCGGTTCCCGAACAAGGAACACCTGATCGACGCGATGTTCGCCCGCCGGCTGGAGGAGATCGAGGAGGGCGCCCGCGCGGCGCTGGCCGACCCGGATCCGTGGGAGGGTTTCCGGAAGTTCGTGTGGGACGCGGTCCGGATGATGGCGGACGACCGCGGGATGCGGGACACCTTGCTCAGCAACGCGTTCGGCCAGGTCGAGGTGGCGCGGGTCAAGGACAGGATGATCCCGGTGGTGACCGAGCTGGTGCAGCGGGCGAAGGACAGCGGCGCGTTGCGCGCGGACTTCGTCGAGACGGACTGCCCGGTGTTGTTCAAGATGGTCGCGTCGGTCGTGGAGTACTCGCACGACGTGGCCCCGGACCTGTGGCAGCGGTACCTGACCATGCTGCTGGACGGCCTGCGCGCGGACGGCGGGCAGCGGCAGGAGCTGCCGGTGCCGCCGCTGGACCACGAGATGCTGGATTGCGCGATGAAGGCGTGGCACTCGCGGCGTTGAGGTGGTGGCGCCGGACCGCGAGCACCGCGACGCCGGCGATCGCGGTGGCCCCGCACGCGGCGAGGACCGGCAGGTCGAGTTCGGGCGCCTCGCCGAGGACGGTCATGCCGAGCGCGGTCGCGACCACCGGGTTGGCGGCAGTCTGGCACCCGACGACGATGTCCGGCGGCCCGCTGGCGTAGGCGTGCTGGACGAGCCAGGCGGCGGTGGCGAACGCGAGGACCGCGGCGAGCAGGGAGAGCCAGGGCAGGCCGTCGGAGTGCAGAACGTCCCGGATGAGCACGGCGACCAGGCCGTAGCCCGCCCCGGCGGCGACGGCGAGGGCCGCGCTGCGGGCAATCCCCTGGGCGAGCGCGGCGACGGCGACGAGGGCGATGACGAGGACGCCGACGAGCTGACCGGCGTCGACGACGGTGTCCGGCGGGATCGTGGTGGGCTGCGCGTCGCGCGCGGTCAGGGTGACGAAGACCGCGACGGCGAGGGTGACGGCGGCGACGGCGGCGCGGGTGACGTGATCGCGGGGTCCGTTGAGGACGGTCAGGATGGGCAGCGCCAGCACGACGACCGGGGTCACGACGGTGACGGGGGCGAACGCGAGGGCGAGCGCCTGCAGGACGGTGCAGGCGGTGAGCACCAGGACGCCGAAGCGCCAGGCCGGGTTGCGCAGGAGGGCCGCCGGGCTCGTGCGGCCCGTCGTGGTGACACCGCGGTGCTGCAACCAGGCCCCCAACGCGGCGGCGACCGCCCCGAGGACCGCGCAGGCCACGCCGAGGAAGATCATCGCGGCACCGCCGACCTGGCCATCCGCCACCTCCCGTTGCTGAGGTGAGAATGCCCGCCCGCGGCTGAGAGATTCTTCAGGGCCGCGATGGGGGAAGCCCTCCCCCGGCGGGTAGCCGGTGGCGGCTCCATCGGCGCGGCGAGGTGACCGGCGGTCGACGGGCGAAACCCTCCCCCTCGCTGTTGAGGATTCAGCCACCCAGTAGTGACGCTCCTCCGGTATCGCGGCAGCCACCCCAGCGGGCGAGACCCTCTCCCGTCGCCGGCGGCGGTCAGCCACCCAGCGGGTGGAAGCCCTCCCCCGCGGCGGCTTCGGACAGCGCCTTGTCGAACGCCGCGAAGGTCCGGCACTCGCGGTCGGCCGATGCGACCAGCTGGGCGGTGGCGAGCTGGATGGCGTCGTAGGCCCGCAGGCCGTGCACCCCGGTGAGCCGGGCGGCCACGTCGAGGACGATCGGGGTCACCGGGACGACCGCGAACCGGGGCGGCTCGCCCGGGGTGCCGTGGTAGTCGGCCTCGAAGGCGGACACCAGCAGGCGGGCGTCCGCCGCGGAGATGGCGCCCATGCGGTGCTTGCGCCAGAGCGCGGCCGGGATCTCGACGCGCACGATCTGGGAGACGACCAGCCCGGACAGCGCCTGAACCTGCTCGCTGCCCGGCTCGGCGACGTAGAGCTTGACGAGCGCGGAAGAGTCGGCGAAGACACTCATGACGCGCTGCGCTTCCGGAGGAGCACGCTGACGCGGATGCCCGGCGGCCGCCGGGTCGGTGCTCCGTCGGCCCGGACGGCACAACCCGCCCGCCGGCCGCCCGTGGGCAAGCCGGTCACCGCGGTCCCACCCTGCGCGGTTGCGAGCCCGACAGCCCGGGCGGCACAGCCGCTCGAGCGAACAGCTCCGATCTCCGCCGCCGAATGCCCACCCCGCCCGCAGGCACGCACAGCCACGCGGCCTGCACCCGGACGGGCACCGCCGGGCGCGGACACCACCGGCACGGACCTCGCCGCCAATCGCGCACCACCAACTCGCCGAACGTCCCCGGCCGCCGGGCAACCCCTCACCGCGGGCCGCGTTCTTCGCTGATCAGGTCGGCGGCCAGGGGGCCCGTCGCAGCGGCGCGGCGCGCGGCGGCGGCCACCGCGGCCGGGTCGGGACGTGTGGCCGGCGTTTCGGGTTCCCACAGCAGGCCGGCCCGGCGGAGGCGTTCACGCAGCCGCGCGTTCTCGTCGCCCGCCAGGTCCGGATCCGTCGCCGCGTCGAGGACGCGCGTGATGAACTCGTTCATGCTCTCCCCCCGTTGAGCCGCGGCCTGCCGGACCCGATGCACCAGTTCGTCGGCGGCGCGCCAGCTGACCTGACTCATGACAGCATGCTAGCAAGGATGCTGTCAGGCCAAGCCGAGAACGGGCCGGAGCACCACTTGCGGGTGACAGCGGCGCTCCGGCCCGAACGAGTACTCAGCCCTCGAAGGTCAGGTTCTTCCCCGACGCCGGGTCGAACAGCTGGATCTTCTGCACGTCGAACCACACGTCGAGGGTTCCGCCCTCCCGGGCGCTCGACGCGGGGGACAGCCGGGCCGTGATGGAGGCTCCGCCGCCCGGCACGTCGTCCGCTCCGGCGTCCGCCGCCAGCTCGGCCAGCTCCGACGACGTCGCCGTCGCGCCCTCGACCGTGAAGTACGCGTACTTCTCCGACCCCATCGACTCCAGCACGTCGACGTGGGCGCTGAACACGCAACCACCGGCGCGGGCGGACTCCTCCAGCAGCCCGGCGTCCTCGAAGTGCTCGGGCCGGATGCCGGCGATCACCTCCCGCGGCGCGTTCGCCTCCTCCGCCAGCCGCCGCAACCGGTCCGGCAGCTGGACCGTGCCCAGCGCGCTCTTCAGGCTCCCGTCCTCCAGCGTCGCCGGCACGAAGTTCATCGACGGCGAGCCGATGAACCCGGCCACGAACAGGTTGGTCGGGTGGTCGTAGAGGAACTGCGGCGAACCGATCTGCTGCACGTACCCGGCCCGCAGCACCACGACCCGGTCGCCCAGCGTCATGGCCTCCGTCTGGTCGTGCGTGACGTACAGCGTGGTCGTGCCGAGCTGGCGCTGCAGCTTCGACACCGACGTCCGCATCTGCCCGCGCAGCTTCGCGTCCAGGTTGGACAACGGCTCGTCCATCAGGAACGCCTTGGGGCTGCGCACGATCGCGCGTCCCATCGCGACCCGCTGCCGCTGGCCACCGGACAGGTTGGACGGTTTGCGGTCCAGGTGCTGCGTCAGGTCCAGGATCTCCGCGGCCTCCTCGACCTTCGCCTTCACCGTCGCGTCGTCGATCTTGGCCAGTCGCAGCGGGAAGGCCATGTTCTCCCGCACGCTCATGTGCGGGTACAGCGCGTAGGACTGGAACACCATCGCGATGTCCCGGTCCTTCGGCGCCTTCTCGTTCATCCGCTCGCCGTCGATGCGCAGCTCGCCGGAGGAGATGTCCTCCAGCCCGGCCACCATGTTCAGCGTGGTCGACTTCCCGCACCCGGACGGACCGACCAGGATGATGAACTCACCGTCGGCGACCTGCAGGTCCACTTCGGACACGGCGAGCGCACCGTCCGGATAGCGCTTGCTCACCTTGTCCAGCACGATCTCAGCCATTGGCGCTACCCCTTCACCGCACCGGAGGTCAGCCCCGCGACGATGCGGCGCTGGAAGAACAACACGAACAGGATGATCGGGACGGTGATCACGACCGCGGCGGCGCAGATCGTCCCGGTCGGGTCCTCGAACTGCGAGGCCCCGGTGAAGAACGACAACGCCGCCGGCACCGTCCGCGACGCGTTGGTCGAGGTCAGCGAGATGGCGAACAGGAAGTCGTTCCAGCAGAAGATGAACACCAGGATCGCGGTGGTGAACACCCCGGGCGCGGCCAGCGGGGCGATGACCCGCCGGAACGCCTGGCCCGGCGTGGCGCCGTCCATCTTGGCCGCCTTCTCCAGTTCCCACGGGATCTCGCGGAAGAACGCCGACAGCGTGTAGATCGCCAGCGGCAGCGCGAACGTGATGTACGGCAGGATCAGGCCCGGCCAGGTGTCGAACAGCCCGAGCGTGCGCTCGATGTTGAACAGCGGGCTCACCAGCGACACCTGCGGGAACATCGCGATCAGCAGCGAGACCCCGACCAGCAGCTGCTTGCCGGGGAAGTCCAGCCGCGCGATCGCGTACGCGGCCATCGTCCCCAGGATCACCGCGATCAGCGTCGCGATGAGCGAGATGCCGATCGAGTTGATCAGCGCCCGCACGAAGTCCAGGGTCTGGAAGATGTCCGCGTAGTTCTGCAGCGTCCACGACCGCGGGATGAACTTCCCGTCGTCGATGGTGTCCTTCGTCTTCAGCGACAGCGACAGGATCCACAGCACCGGAACCAGCGCGTAGACCACCACCACGATGTCGATCAGCGTCCACTTCGTCTTGCGGCCGGTGGTGACCGCTCCGCCCATCACCATCAGCGCTTGCCCCCCTTGTCGCTGCCGGGCGCCGCGGTGCCGAACAGCTTGATGAAGATGAACGCGATGATCGCGACCGTGATGAAGATGAGCACCGACATCGTCGAGCCGATGCCCAGGTTCAGGCCCTTGATCAGGTTGTTGTAGGTCTGCATGGACACCGACGACGTGTCGTTCTGCCCGCCGGTGAGCACGTAGATGTTGTCGAAGATGCGGAACGCGTCCAGGGTGCGGAACAGCAGCGCCACCAGGATCGCCGGCTTCATCACCGGCACGATCACCTTGATGAACCGCTGCCACGCGTTCGCGCCATCCATCGCCGCGGCCTTGAGCAGGTCGTCCGGCACCAGCGCGAGCCCGGCCATCAGCAGCAGCGCCATGAACGGCGTCGTCTTCCACACCTCGGCGAGGATGATGATCGCCATCGACGGGATGTACTGCGTCAGCGGCGCCGAGTCACCGGCCAGGGTGTTGGCCAGGTACCCGGTGTCCGGGGTCCACGCGTAGTACCAGGAGAACGCGGCCACCACGGTCACGATCCCGTACGGGATCAGCGAAACCGTGCGCACCAGGCCGCGGCCGACGAGCGTGCGGTGCATGATCAACGCGAGCAGCATGCCCAGCACGAGCTCGATCGCCACCGAGATGACCGTGAGCGCCATCGTGGTGCCGAACGCCGTCCACCAGTAGGAGTCCGACAGCACCGCCGCGTAGTTGGCGAACCCGACGAACTCGGTCTGCTGCGGGAACCGCAGGTCGTACCGCTGCAGGGACAACCAGATCGAGTAGACGATCGGGTAGCCGGTGACCGCGACCATCACGAACGCCGCGGGCGCGCACAGCAGCCAGCCCAGCCGCCGCTCTGCCCTCTTCCCTTCGCTCAGCGCCGGTTTGCCCGGTCTCGCCGTGGTCCGCTGCGGCGCCGAAACGTCCTCGACCGTGCTCACGGGATCACCCCTTTCGAGTTCAGCGCGTCGGTCAGCTTGGTGCGCAGCTCTTCGGCCGTCCGCTGCGGATCGATCTCCGACGGCGGCGACAGCACCTTGGAGATCACGGTCGACAGGCTCTGGTACGCCGGGGTCAGCGGGCGCACCGCGGGATCCTTGAGCGCGGCGAAGATCGCGTCCCGCATCGGGTACGCGGTGGCCATGCTCGGGTTGTTGTCCGCGTCGACCGGCTTGGTCGGGTCGAGCGGGGTGTCGTCGGTGTAGAGCGACTCGATGCTCGGCGGGACACCGTCGTTGAGCGCGGAGAACTTCTGGTTCTCCGGGCTGCGCAGGCACAGCGCCGCCTCGAACGCCTCCGGCTTGTGCTTGGACGTGGTGCTGACCGCGAGGTCGTAGCCACCGATCGTGGTCTTCGCCGGGATGCCCGGGTCGACCGCCGGGTAGGTGGACCACTTGAAGTGCTGCAGGTCCTGCGGCTGCTCGTCGGCGAACGAGGCGTAGACGAACGGCCAGTTCAGCTCGAACGCGCCGTTGCCGCGCTGGAACGCCTGCCGGACGTCGTCCTCCTTCTGGTTCGTCAGCGACGGGTCGGTGATGCCGCTGGAGGTGACCCGCTTGAGGATCTCCAGGGCCTGCACCGCGCCCTCGTCCATGACCACGGACTTGCCGTCGTCGGAGAGGATGTGCCCGCCCGCGGAGGCGACCAGGGTGTTGTAGACGACCACCAGGCCCTCGTACTGGGCGCCGGTGAACAGGATGTTGTGCGGCTTGCCCGCCGCCTTGAGCTGCTCGGCCTCGGCGATCATCTCGTCCCAGGTCGCGGGCGGCTGCGGCGTGATCCGGTCGTCGTACCAGAGCAGCTGGACGTTGGTGTTCTTCGTCGCCGCGTACAGCTTGCCGTTCCAGGTCGCGGTGGCCAGCGGACCGGGCAGCACGCCCGCCTCCGCCCGTGCCTTGTTCGACCCCGTCCACTCCTCGGCCCAGCCGGCCTCGGCGAACTCCGGCACCCAGGTGACGTCCAGGCCCAGGATGTCCAGGCCGTCGTCACCGGCGGCGAGCCGGCGGGCCATCTGCAGCCGCTGGTCGTCGGCGCCGCGCTGCAGCTTGTTGTAGACGATCCGATACCGCCCCGCCGCCTGGGCGTTGCAGTTGTCCACGACCGTCTGGAACGTGTCCTCCGGCGCGTAGTACAGGTTGAGCGTGATCCCCTGTTCGGATCCGCACGCGGTCACCAGGCCGGCCGTCAGCATGGCCGCCCCGGCCACCGCCGCGATCCTGCCGGGCGGCCTGCCCCGGCTCTTACCGTTCCCCATCAGGCCTCCTCCTCGGCACGCGGCCGGCGGGAGACCCACCCCGCACGCCGTCGTGCATGCAATCAAGCAACCCGAGGGTGTCAACCCGGGTCGCACGATCGGTGGGAACTGAAACTATGCCCGGCGATCACGCACCGCAAGCGGTGGAGGTCACGATTCAGCTCGATGACCCGGATGGCCGCATCGCGAGCTTCGCCAGCAGGTCACGGCCCTGCTCCGCGTTGCGCGGCTGGCACAGGACGTCGTAGCGGCCGGCGACGAGCTGGCTGGCCGAGGCGAAGTCGCGGCGGCCGCGCGAGGAGGCGTAGCTGATGGCCGCGAACACCAGGCCGAACAGCACACCGGAAACCAGGCCGACCAGGATCGGCTGGTAGGTGACCTCCGCGCCGGAGGCGAACATGGCCAGCAGGAAACCCACGAACAAGCCGAACCAGGCGCCGGAGATCGCGCCGGTCATGAGGACGCGGCCCCACGACAGGCGGCCCAGCACCCGCTCGACGAGCATCAGGTCCACGCCGACGATGGTCACGTCCTCGACCGCGAACTGGTTGTCAGCGAGGTAGTCGACCGCCCGCTGCGCCTCCTGGTAGGTGGCGTAGGAGCCGATCGGCCACCCCGTGGGCGGCGTCGGCAAGCGCGGCAGGCCCTGTGCTTGACGGCCGCCGGAGGAGAACGGGCTGGTCACGGTCATCACCTGTGCTGTCGTAGTGATCGAGTGACTTCATCCTGCCAACCCCTATGAAACCACGCGAACCCGACACTCCAACTGCCTTCAGCGGGGACGATGCGGGGGCCGGCCGGGGCCCGCGGCTTCAGGACCGGGGTGGAGCCCGGTCCCGAAGCCCGCGATCAGGTCCGCCAGCAACCCTCCTTCACCGGCGCTGACACGCGAGGTGCGACCTGGAGCGTGCAGACCTAATCGCGCGTGGCGCTGTTCTCGGCCGTGGGCGGCGACGGGACCTCGCCCCGGAGCAGTTCACCTCGTTCGGGCGGCTCGACAGCGATCCCGATGTCCGAAGGGCGCTCGCCGGGAGTGCGGCCCGCCCACGGACGAGGGCGGGCCGCGCCGGGGTCAGGAGCGGGACTGGTACTCGCGCAGCAGGCCGCGGCTGATGATCGTCTTCTGGATCTCGCTGGTGCCCTCGCCGATGAGCAGGAACGGCGCCTCCCGCATCAGGC
>NZ_JBEXTZ010000125.1:0-20635 GCF_040614195.1 Amycolatopsis sp. NPDC006125 | reverse complement strand
GTCAAGGCGGGAAAGCGTGCCTTGACACGACTGGTCGGCGACTAAAGATCGGCTGTGGATCGGGGGCGGGGGAGGTCTGGTTGGGGTAGTCGGTGTCGTTGCGTTGCCGGCTTGCGGTCAGTTCAACAGGTTCTCGAGTGTCGCTGTTGTTTCGGTGACTTCTCGCATTGCGGTTTCCAGCGCTGTTCCCCCTGGCCGGTGGCTCAGCACTACCACGACATACCGGTCACCGGTTCCGACCACGCCGCTGGTGTGCGCGTCGACCCCACCGCGGCCTGCCGCCCACCCCTGTTTGATCGCCCACGGCCTGCCCGGTAGCGCGTCCGGGATGCCGAAGTACTGGTCGACCCCGTCAGCCGCCACCTGGTGCGCGTCCCGGAGCGGGTCGAGTATCAGTTGCCGCTCGCGGGACGGCATCGCCAGCACCGCCCGGTAGATCTTGACCACGTCATCGGCCGACAGGAGGGTGTCGCCCCAGCGGCCTGGGTCCGCGGGGGGCTCGGTGGCCGTCAGACCGAGCGACGTCGCCGTGCGACGGACGATGTCGGGGCCGCCGCCGGACTCCCACAGCTGGTTGGCGATCGCATCGTCGCTGTACGACAGCATTCTCGTCACCCGCGGGCTCGGCCGGTCGGGCGTCACGTGCCCGCGCTTCACCAGGTCGACCGCGATCAGCAGCTTCACCAGCGACGCCGACCGGTAACGCGTGTCGGCGCCCTCCTGGCGCAGCGGGCGGTTCTGCTTGCGGTCGTAGACGACAACGCTCGTCGCCGCGGAGTCGGCCGGTACCGGCTCGGCGGCGCTGCCGCGGAGGGCGAGCGCGGCACCGAGGGCCAGTGCGATCACGACGACGGCGACGACGAGGACGACGATCGGGCCACGGCGGAGTGGCCTGGTCTGCACGGACATGGTGATCAGCCTCGGCCGCGGATGTCCCCGTCCCGTCGTCGTCGTGTCATGGTTTTGCTACAGAGTCGCGGGAGTTGGTGAAACGCCGCCATAATCGGCCGGGTGCCGACATTGCTGTTGATCGAGGACGACCCGGCGGTCCGGGAGGGACTGTGCCTTGGCCTGCGCCGGCACGGCCACGACGTCGAACCGGCCGCCGACGGCGAAGCCGGCCTGCGGCTGCTCGACGCCCGCCGCCCGGACCTCGTGCTGCTCGACCTGATGCTCCCCGGCATCGACGGGTTCGAGGTGTGCCGCCGCATCCGCGCCACCGGCCCGGTCCCGATCATCATGCTCACCGCCCGCGGCGACGACATCGACGTGGTAGGCGGGCTCGAAGCCGGCGCCGACGACTACGTGGTCAAACCCGTGCAACCCCGCGTCCTCGACGCGCGCATCAAGGCGGTCCTGCGCCGCGGCGGCGCGGCAGGCCAGGCCCGCGAACAACACGGCGCCCTGAACATCGACCGCGCCGCCTGCGAGGTCACCAAGAACGGCGAACCCGTCCACCTCACCCCCACCGAACTACGGCTGCTGCTCGAACTGTCCCGCGTGCCCGGCCGCGTCCTCAGCCGCCAGCAACTGCTCGAACTGGTGTGGGAACACGACTACCTCGGCGACTCGCGGCTCGTCGACGCGTGCGTGCAGCGGCTGCGGGCGAAACTGGAAGACCAGCCCGCGGCGCCGGTGTACGTCCGCACCGTGCGCGGCTTCGGCTACCGGTTCGGTCCACTGTGATCAGACGGCTTCTCGCGCGGCTGCGCGGAATCCGGGCGCGGCTGGTGCTGATCATCAGTCTCGTCGCGGTGCTGGCGACCGTCGGCGCGACCGGCGCCAACTACGTCACCGCGCGGCGCACCGTGCTCGCCGCCACCCAGGACCAGGTGATGGCCAAGCTGCGCGACGACGTGGACGCCATCGCCCCCACCCTGCGGATGCCGCCCGACCAGGCCACCCTCAACCAGCTCGTGCGGTCGGTCCCGTCGGCCGCCGTCGCCCGCTACGGCTCCCTGTCCTCGGATGTCCGCGGGTCGATGGGGCTGGTGCCGCCCGAACTGGTGGCCCGCGTGGGCGCCGAGCAGCGGCTGGTGTTCCAGCGCATCGACATCGGCAGGCCCGAACTCGTGGTCGGCATGCCCGTCATGACCGTCGACACCGGGTTCAACCGCGTCCCGTCCGGGCTGGAGGTGTACGGGTTGTTCTCGCTGAGCGCCGAACAACAGCAGATCAGCGAGTTCGCGCTCAACGGGTGGCGCACCGCGGCCGTCGCGGTGCCGCTGGCGGTAGTCCTGGCGTGGCTGGCCGCCGGCGCGGTGCTGCGACCGGTGCGCCGCCTGCGGGACGGCGCCCGCCAGCTCGCCCACGGCCGGCTGTCCACCCGCCTGCCCGAGCGCGGCGGGGACGAACTGGCCGAACTGGCGCGCACGTTCAACGAATCCGCCGCGAGCCTGGAGAAGTCGGTGGGGGAGCTGCGCCGCATGGAGGCCGACGCGCGCCGGTTCGTCGCCGACGTGTCGCACGAGCTGCGCACCCCGCTCGCCGCGATGACCGCCGTGACCGAGGTGCTCGACGAGGAGGGGGCGCGTCTGCAGGGCGACGCGGCCACGGCCACCCGGCTGGTGAGCGAGGAAACCCGCAAGCTGACCCGGCTCGTCGACGACCTCATCGAGATCTCCCGCTTCGACAACGGCCGCGCCCGCATGGACCGGCGCGAGGCCGACCTCGGCGAGCTGATCGCCGCGACCCTGCGCACCCGGCAGTGGACCGAGCGCGTCGAGGCCGATCTGCCGCCCGGCATCATCGCCGCGGTGGACGCGCGGCGCTTCGACGTCATCGTGGCGAACCTGGTCGGCAACGCGCTGCGGCACGGCGAGCCGCCGGTGCGGGTGCGGCTGTCCGCGTCGGGCGCGGACGCCGTCGTCGAGGTCACCGACCACGGGCCGGGCCTGCCCGACGACGTGCTCCCGCACGTGTTCGCCCGGTTCTACAAGGCCGACACCGCGCGATCGCGGTCGGAGGGGAGCGGACTGGGGTTGTCCATCGCGGAGAAGAACGCCGGACTGCACGGCGGCACGATCGAGGCCGGCAACGACCCGGGCGGCGGCGCCCGGTTCGTGCTGCGGGTGCCGGGGCGGTGGTGACCGTGCGCTGGACCTGGCTGTTGCTCGTGCTGGTGCTCGCCGGCTGCGGGGTGCGCCCCACCGATCCGGTTTCCGCGGGCGACCCGCCGGTCGGGGCCGCGCCGGGGCCGATCCTGTTCTTCCTCAAGGCGGGCAAGCTCGCGCCCGTCGTCCGGCAGACCGGTCACCTCGGCACGGTGCCCGACGCGGTCACCCTCCTCCTGGCCGGGCCGAACCCGCAGGAGGCCGCCGCCGGTTACGCCACCATGCTCCCGGCCGGCGCGCTCGGCGTCTCGGTCGGGGCGCTGGACCAGGGGGTCGTCACGGTGAGCCTCAGCGCGCCGCTGGAAACCCTGCCCGAACTGGCGAAGGACCAGATCGTGTGCACGGTGACCGCGGTGCACGCCCAGACCGGCGCGCGGGCGGCCAACCTGCTCGTGCGGCTGACCGGGCCGCCCAGCGCCACGCAGGTGGACGGCTACCCCACGGTCACCGCCCGGCCCGAGACGCAAGCCCCCGCGCAGGGCCGGTCCTGTCCGCTGCTGCACTGAAGTTCAAACGCGACGGATGTGCAAGGTGTGTTACGACCGCCCGTTGCCGGGTACGAACTCGTAACCTGCCGGTTTCATCCCGGAGCGATCGGCGAAACCCGTCTGCCGAAGCATCGATCACGCCGATGTCCGGTTCGGGGAAGGGGATGCGCATGCGAGGCTTCAGGGCGAGGAAGGTGGCGGCGCCGCAGGTGTCCGCCGACGTCGGCTCCTGGCTGCCCCGGCGCAGCAGCCAGGCGGGTGACTGGCCGGTGGCCGATCTGGTCGCCGCCAAGGGGGACACGACGGTCAGCGTGGTGATCCCGGCCAGGGACGAGGAGGCGACGGTCGGCGACATCGTGCGCACGATCCGCCGTGACCTCGTCGAGCGCCACCAGCTGGTCGACGAGGTCATGGTCGTCGACTCGCGTTCGCAGGACGCGACCGCCCAGGTGGCCGCGGAAGCGGGCGCGACGGTGGTGGCGCAGGATTCGGTCCTGTCCGCCCTGCCCGGGCTGCAGGGCAAGGGGGAGGCCCTGTGGAAGGGGCTGGCTGCTTCCACCGGGGACATCGTCGTGTTCGTCGACGGCGATCTGTACGACTTCACCAGCGACTACGTGACCGGCCTGCTCGGCCCGCTGCTCACCGACGACTCCATCGCCTACGTCAAGGGCTTCTACCACCGGCCGCTGGTCGGGGCGGTGAGCACCGACGCCGACGGCGGCGGCCGCGTCACCGAGCTGGTGGCCCGCCCGCTGCTCAACCTCTACTGGCCCGAACTGGCCGGGTTCGTGCAGCCGCTGGCAGGCGAGTACGCCGGGCGGCGCGAGGTGCTGGAACGGGTGCCGTTCGTGGCGAACTACGGCGTCGAGGTCGGGCACCTGATCGACATCCTGGAGACCTACGGGCTGGACGCGCTCGCGCAGGTCGACCTCGGCAAACGCACCCACCGGCACCAGAACACGCAGGCGCTGGGGCGCATGTCCGGCCAGATCATGCTGACCGTGTTCGACCGGCTGGAACGCTACGGCCGCCTGGTCTCGGCCGAACCGCCCGCGACGATGCTCGCGCAGTTCCGCCGGGGCGAGTCCGGGCACGGTGTCGACCGCGAGCTGGTGGTCACCGACCTGGCGTGCGAGCAGCGCCCGCCGCTGGCGACGCTGCGCGCGGCGGACGGCTCGGGGCTGCGGGAGATCGCCTGACGCCTCACGTGGCGTCGTGGAAGACCAGGCCCAGGGTGTGGCGGATGCCGGTGCGGACGGTGCTCACGCCGTGCCGCACCGGCGCCGCCGACCAGCCGCGGGTGGACCGCACCGGCCGGTCCCGCGTGGTGAAGATCAGCGCGTGGCCCTGCGGCAGCTGGGTCACCGTGCCGCGTGACTGCGCGCGCGGCCGCTGCTCGACAAGCAGGAACTCGCCGCCGGTGTGGTCGGTGCCCGGCGCGTCGAGCCCGATCACCACCTGCAGCGGGAACACCAGCTCGCCGTAGAGGTCGCGGTGCAGCGCGTTCCAGTCGCCGGCGCCGTAGCGCAGCAGGATCGGCGTCGGCCGGACCTGGCCCGCCCGGTGGCACCGGTCGAGCCAGGTCTCCAGGTCGTCCGGCCACGGCGCGTCCCAGCCCAGCTTCGCCGCCCAGTCCCGCGCGATCGGCAGCAGGTGCGGGTAGAACGCCGCGCGCAGGCGGGCGACCGGATCCGGCAGCGGGTAGGCGAAGTAGCGGTACTGGCCGGAACCGAACCGGAACCGCGCCATGTCGATCGTCGACCGGAAGCGGCCCACGTCGTCGTACAGCGCCGACAGCTCCCGGCACTCCCGCGCGCTCAGGAGCGGCGGGGTGAGGGCGCAGCCGGTGTCGTTCAGTTCTGCCGTGAGGGCGGGCCAGTCGAAGCCCGCGACGTCCGAGATCACCCCGCTCAGTCTGCGCGCCCGGACGGCCGCGGGCTGGCGGAAATCAGTCGGCGAGACCGCCGTACGCGATCACCTTCGTGATGCGCGCCCGGACCAGCAGCTCGCCGGGCACGGCGTTGCGCTTGCCGAACTCGTCCGCCCGGTCCTCGCCCATGTAGCGCGCGCCGATGCGGGTGGACCAGTGCAGCATCTCGTCCAGGTCCTCGTGCAGCGTCGCCTCGGCGGTGAACTGGACGAACGCGAACGGCGGCTCCTGGTCGTCCACGCACAGCGACAACCGCGGATCCCGCCGCAGCGCCCGCCCCTTCACCGACTCCGCGCCGGTGTTGAAGATCAGCTCGTCGGCGCCGTCGCCGGTGCCGACGACGAACCAGATGGGGGTCACGTGCGGGCTGCCGTCGGCGCGTGTGACGCCCAGCTTCCCGGTGCGCGTGCCGGTGGAGGCGAACTCCAGCCACTCGTCCCTGCTCAGTGCGTGCATGGGGCGACCTTAGCGACGTGGGATCATGACGGGCATGGCGAGCGACGCACCGACCGCCGACGAGGCCGTCCGCACCATGCTGCTGCTCCTGCCGCGGCTGGTCGGCCGCGCCAAGAAGCTGCCGGTGCCGGAGCGGCTGCGTGACTTCAACCTCGCCCCGCGGCACCTGTCGCTGCTGTCCTACCTGCTGTTCGACGGGCCGATGACGGTCAACGAGCTGGCCGCGCGGCTCGAAGTCGCGCCCACCACCGTCAGCCTGATGGTCGGCGACCTCAGCCGCCGCGGGATCCTCGACCGCACCGAGGACGAGAGCGACCGGCGCCGCACGATCGTCAGCATCGCCGCGACCTACCGCGCCGAGGTCGAGGGCTGGCTCGCCGCCGGCGCTCGCGCCTGGCGCACCGCCTTCGATCCGCTCACCCCCGAGCAGCGGCGCCTGGTGATCGACACGCTGCGCACCTACGAGCGTGAAGTCGAGCGGGAGCGGACCCCCTAGTAGTCTGGCGCGCTGTGCGTGACTCGGACCTGATCAGCGGGGGGCTGGTGGACGAGGGCCTGGCCCGGCGGCTCAAGGCGCTCGCCTGCACCGCGCCCCTGCACGACCTGGACGCGCGCAAGTCCAAGCTCGACTGGGCCGACGCCACGGTCTACCAGATGGCCGAGATCGCGTTGCACACGATCGACCTGGTCACCATCGCGATGGACTTCGACACCGGCGCCAACCACGACGACGTCGTCCGGCGCCTGCAGCCGTTCATCGCCGCGCAGGCCCCGCGCCGCCCGGCCGAGGAGCACCTGCGCGTCGCCCGCTGGGTGCTGGACAACCTGATCAACGTCGGCACCACCGACCGCGGATTCCGCCGCGTCTACGGCAGCCTCGACGCGAACGGCACCTACCGGCGCCGCGCGTTCGACTTCAAACTGCTCGTCGAGCTGGCCGCGCCCGACGGTGAGGTGTACCTGCGCGCCAGCGACGAGGCGATCAACGTGCTGGTCGGCGCGCTGGACACCGACGTGGAGTCCGCGCAGATCGCGGCCGAGGTCAAGCTGGAGAACCTGATCAGCCGCGGCCGCCTCGCCGACGCCAAGCTCGCCGCCGAGCAGGCCCGCTACCGCACCGTCCAGTACGGCGAGACGCTGCGCGCCAAACTGGACGCCACCCGCCGCGACGTGCGGGCGGTGGACTGGGACCGCGAGATGCCCGAGCTGCTGGACTCGGCGCTGACCCACATCGAGGCCCGCTTCCGCGCGGAGAACGCGATCCTCCGCAACATCACCGCGGCCCGCGACGAGGCCGAGGACGTCGACCACAAGCGCCGCGCCGCCGAGCTGGTGGACATCGTCAGCGACTGCATCAGCCGCCACACCCAGCTGCAGGCCCGGCTGCAGGCCGCCGGCGCGGTGTTCCGCGCCGAGCAGGACCGCCAGCAGTTCTCCGGCCCGCCGCAGCGCGCCACCGTCGACCTGTTCGGCCAGATCCTGATGCCCGCGCTGGAGCTGCCCATCGCCGACGCCGTCGTGCCGCTGGAGTCCTGGTTCCACGCGTCGGCGGGCCTGGTGGTGCCGACCGTGCCCGCGCTGCCGTCGCTGGTCTCGCTGCTGTTGCGGCCCGCGCCGGAGCGGGACAAGGTGGTCGGCGAGGTGCCGGAGCCGGAGCTCGTCCCACCGGAAAGCCTCGACCACTACAGTGACGAGCAGTGGCGGCGGGCCGACGAGCTGCTGGACCTGCCGGAGGTGCCGCGGCGGCTGTCCGGTGTGCTGGCCGAGGCCCGCGAGCTCGATCCGGAGCTGCCGCGTCTGGTGGCGCTGCGGGCGCTGCACTCCTACAGTCCCGAGGTGGGCGCCGCCGTCCGGCAGGGGGACGATCGGGCGCTGCTGGCCGTCGACGACGGCACGCTGCTGGAGGACCCTGAGTTCGGGGGAGCCGACCTGTTGCTGAGCACGGCCCGGCTGGAACGCGAGGAAGACGAAGAGGGGGCGGCATGACGCGTCCGGTCACCACCGGCGACGCCGAGAACGCGGCACGGCTGATCTCGTTCGGCATGCGGCCCAAGCACCTGCCCTCGCGCGATGTGGTCTACGCCGATCTCGTGCGCCGCTACGGCGAGGACAGCGCGTTCAAGCAGCTGACCAACTCGGTCGCCGCGGGGCTGGGCCTGATGGTGCTCGACGTGAGCCACCAGGCGGGCGCGGTGCTGGCCGCCACCGACGAGTCGGTGTTCGAGGTCAAAATGGACAGCTACGCGCGGCAGAGCAAGATCCGCGAGCGCCGCGACACCGAGAAGGTGCTGCACGGCCTCGTGCACCTCGCCACCGCGGCGCTGGGCTACCCGCGCCCGGACGACCTGGCCAACGACACCTACATCGGCCGGGTCAGCGTCGACCAGGTGGACGGCGTGGTGCGCGAGGCGTGCCGGATCCTCGACGAGCGCGCCGCGAAGGCCGAGGCCAACAACGACCCGCTGTCCGACTCGCCGGAGCTGGAACAGGCCTGGCGCGCCTACGCCCGCCGCCCCGAAGCCGCGGCGACCAAGGACGGCCGCCTGGCTTCGGACACCACGCGCGGCATGGTCTCCCGCGCGCTGCGGTTCCTGGCCGACCAGGGGTTCCTGGTGCAGGTCAGCGGCGAGCAGGGCGGCACCTACCGGACCACGCCGCGCTACCAGGTGCAGGTGCGGGAACTGGCCGCGGACAGCGCGTTCGAGGAGCTGCTGGCCCTCGGCGTGGTCGCGGTCTCCGACGGCGAGGGCACGCTGCGCCCGTCCATTTCGGACACTCTGTAGGGGGAGATCGGTGTACGAGCTTTCGCGGGTGCGCCTGCACTCCGTCGGCCCGGCGGGCGCGCGCTACCAGAACGTGCTGCTGGACTTCAGCGGCGTCGGCCCGCTGGTCAAGGCGCCGGCGCAGGACGCGTTGTTCACCGCCGGGATCCACTCCGCCGACGGCAGCCTGCCGCGGCGGCCGTCTCCGGCGAGCGTGCTGTTCCTGGAGAACGGCGGCGGCAAGTCCGTGCTGATCAAGCTGATCTTCTCGGTCATGCTGCCCGGGCGGCGCCAGGTGGTGGGCACCACCAGCACGCGCGTGCTGGAGAAGTTCGTGATGGCCAAGGACGTCGCGCACGTCGTCCTGGAGTGGCAGCACACCGAGACCGGGCAGCGGGTCATCACCGGCAAGGTGTCGGAGTGGCGCGGGCACGTGGTGTCCAACGACCCCGCGAACCTGGTCGACTCGTGGTACTGCTTCCGGCCCACCGCCGCGCTCGGACTGGAGTCGCTGCCGTTCACCGAGGACGGCCGCCTGCTGACCATGTCCGGGTTCGCCGAGCAGCTGGAGCGCGCGCACAAGGCCGAGCCGGAGCTGGAGCTGTTCACCACCCGCCGCCACCACGAGTGGACCGAGCGGCTGGACACCCTCGGCCTGGACACCGAGCTGTTCCGCTACCAGCGCGCGATGAACGCCGGCGAAGGTGAGGCGGCCGACGCGTTCGCGTTCACCTCCGACGAGGCGTTCGTCGAGTTCCTGCTGCGCGCGGTGATCCCCGAGGACGACCCGAAGGACCTGGCCGAGGTCGTGCAGACCTACGCGCACAACCTCGGGCAGCGCGGCGAGCTGATGTCCGAGCGCGACTTCGTGGCCGGGGCGCTGGACCTGCTCACGCCGCTCACCGAGGAGGAGTCGCTCGCCGCCGCGTCCCGCAAGCTCGCCGCGGTCGCGCGCGAGGAGGCCCGCGCGCTCGCCGGATCGGTGATCGCGCGGCACCAGCTGGAGGCCGAGCGCCTCGACGGGTTGAAGTCCTATGTGGACGAGACGCGGGACGCGGAGAAACTGGCCGAGGGTGACTGCCGCCGCCGCAACGCCGTCGTCACCGAGCTGCGCCGCGTGGTCGGGGAGATGCGCCTGGCCGACGCGACCGCGCAGAAGACGCGGATCGACGAGGAGCTGGCGAAGGCCCGCGAGGCCGCGGCCGCGTGGCGCGAGACCGGCACCGTTCTGGCTCACGTCAACGCCGCGCGCAAGGCGACCGACATCCGCAAGCTCGTCGGCGACCGCGAGCAGAGCGCGAAACCGGCCCTGGAAGCCAAGAACGCGGCCGCCACCGCGCTCGCCCGCGGCCTGCTCGCGCTGGCGCGGGAGGCCGAGGAGCAGGCGCAGGCCGCCGAGGCCCGCGCCGAGACCGCCCGCACCGCCGCCGCGGCCGCGCAGGACCAGCGGGACGCGGCCACCGCCACCGCCGCCGGGCACCGCGCCGAACTGGGACAGCTGACCCGCCGCATCGAGGAGGTGCGCGCGCAGGTGCAGCAGGCCGTCCGCGACGGGCTGCTCAGCGACGGCACCCAGGTCGCCGCCGCCGCGCAGGAGGCCCGCACCCGCGGCGAGAACGCGACCACCGAGCTGGCCGCGCGGGAGAGCGAACTCGAAGGCGTCGCCGAGGACCACGCCCAGGCGCAGGCCGCTCTGCACGCCGCGCAACAGCGGGCCGCGACCGCGCGGTCCCGGGCCGCGCACGCTGCCGAGGAGCTGGCCAAGGCGCACCGGCGGTCGGACAGCCTCGCCGCGCACCCGCGGCTGCTGGAGCTGCTCGGCGGCGACAACGTCCAGCTGGAGACCGACACGCCCGCGCTGCTGACCCGGCTGCGCGAGGCGCGCGCCACCGCCGAACGTGAGCAGACCGCCCTGCGCATGGAGGAGTCGGTGGACGAGCGGGCGCTGGCGGCGCTCGGCTCCGGCGGGCTGCTGCCCGCGCCGCCGGAGGTCCAGTCCGTTTTGGACGTTCTGGAGGCGGCGGGGATCACCGCGTGGTCGGGCTGGCGCTATCTGTCCACGATGGACGCCGCGGGCCGCGAGCGGGTGCTGCGGGACCTGCCGCACCTGCTCGGCGGGGTGCTCGTCAACGACGCCGCGCAGCTGGACCGCGCGCGGCAGGTGCTTGCCGACGCCAAGCTCCTGCCGAGCGTGGTGCTGCCGGTCGGCACCACGCAGGCGGTGCGGGCCGAGGGCGCGGCGCCCGGCGTGGACTTCCTGATCCCGCCCAACCCCGCGATGTACGACGAGGAGGCGGCCGACACCGAGCGCCAGGCCATCGCCGCCCGGCACGCCCGCCGCCAGAAGCAGCTCGAAGCGCTCACCGAAGCGATCGGCGACGACGCCGCGCTGGAGTGGAAGCTCACCACGTGGCGCGAGGACTACCCGCCCGGCGCGCTGGCCACCCTCGCTGAGGAGGCCGAGGCTGCGGCCACCGAGCAGACCGAGGCCGAAGCCGCGGTGGTCGCCCAGGAACGCGCCCTGGCCGATCTGGCCGCGCGCCGCACTCGGCTGCGGGAGGCGATCCCGGCCCTGCGTGCCGAGGCGCGCGGCAGCGAGGAACGCGCCCGCAAGCTGGCCGAGCTGGCCGAGCGCGTCGCGTTGATTCCACAGTGGACCGAGACGGTCGAGCGCGCGCAGGAGATCGTCACGCGCGCCGAGGCCGAGGCCGAGCAGGCGACGTCGCGCGCGGCCCGGCTGCGCGAGGAAGCGGCCGAGGAGCAGCGCACCGCCGACGGCCACCGCCGCACGGTCACCCACGCCCGCGCCGAGCTGGCCGAGGTGCCGGGCGGGGGATCGGTGTCCGAGGACGAGCCGGTGCCGAGCGAACCGGTCGACGCGCTGCGCCGGGCGTTCGCCGCGGCCAGCGACGCCTACGCCCGCGTCGAGGTCGGCAGCGACCTGCGGGCGGAGCTGGACCAGGCGGAAAGCGCCGAGTCCACGGCGCGGGCGGCGCTGGAGGCGCTGGAGCCGGCGGTGCGGGAGCAGGCCGCGCGCCTGCTGGAGACCCCGGACGGGTCGGACGCCGCGACCCGTGCCGCTGCCCTGGCGCGTGCCGGCCGCACGGTGTCCGCGCTGGAGGCCGAGCACAGCGAGGCGATCGGCCTGGTCGCGACCTGCAAGGCCGAGCTGGACCAGCTGCCGAAGCAGAACGCCTCACTGGAGACCCGGCCGCGCGACGTCGAGCACGGCCGCGAGCTGATCGACGAGGCGGTCGAGGAGGCGTCGGCCGCGGCCCGCGCGCTGGAGGAAGCGCAGGCGCGGCGCGCGGAGGCCGAGCGCACGCTGGAGGCGGCCACCGCGTCGGCGGCCGGGTTCAAGATGCTCGCCGAGTCGATGGCGCACCTGGCCCCCGAGGGCGAGCCGGAGACCGTGTTCGACGGCGACGTGGAAGCCGCGCAGGCCCGCTACCGCAAGCTGAACACGACGCTGACCGACGCCGAGGCGGCCGTCGACAGCGCGGAGAAGCGGGTGCGGGCGGCGGCGGACGCGCTCGCCCAGTACGCGACCGACAAGCGGTTCGAGAAGCTGACCAGCCCGGTGCGGCAGCAGATCGTGTCGGTGCGCCGGGACAGCCTGCCGGCGCACGCGCGGGAGTGGTCGGCCGCGCTGAAGCCGCGGCTGCGCACGCTGACCGACGACCTGGCGCAGATCGACCGGCACCGGTCCGGGATCGTCGCGCGGCTGCAGGGCATGGTCGAGGGCGCGCTGCGGATGCTGCGGTCCGCGCAACGGCTGTCGCGGCTGCCGGAGGGGCTCGGCGGCTGGTCCGGGCAGGAGTTCCTGCGGATCCGGTTCGGCGACCCCGAGGAGCCGCAGCTGTCGGAGGCGCTCGGGCAGGTCGTCGACGAGGCGGCGGTCGGCAAGACCAGCGACGGCCGCGACGTCAAGCGCGACGGGATGTCGCTGGTGCTGCGCGGCGTGCGGGCCGCGGTGCCCAAGGGGTTCCGGGTGGACATCCTCAAGCCGGACTCGGTGCTGCGCACAGAACGCCAGCGGGTGTCGGAGATCCGCGACGTGTTCTCCGGCGGGCAGCAGCTCACCGCGGCGATCATCCTGTACTGCACGCTGGCCGCGCTGCGGGCCAACAACCGCGGGCTGGTGCGCAACCGGCACTCCGGCGTGTTGTTCCTGGACAACCCGATCGGCCGCGCGTCCGCCGGGTACCTGCTGGAGCTGCAGCGGGTCGTCGCGGAGGCGCTCGGGGTGCAGCTGATCTACACGACGGGCCTGTTCGACGCCGGCGCGCTGTCCGAGTTCCCGCTGATCGTCCGGCTGCGCAACGATGCGGACCTCCGGGCGGGCCGCAAGTACCTCTCGGTCGACGCGACGATCCGCAACCACCTCGACGACCTGGGCGAACCGGACGGCACAGCGCGCATCTCGGCGACGCGGCTGTTCAGCAAGCCGGGGGAGCAGGCGGTCAGCCCCGGATAGCCGACTGGTACGCGGCCAGCTCCGCCGCGTCGTCGATGCTGCCGTGGTGGTGGAACTGCGCCCAGCGGCCGTCCTCATAGCGGAAGTAGCGGCTGGTGCGGATCCGCAGCGGCACCTCGCGGCCGTCGACCACGTAGGAGCCCGTCTCACGCCCGGCGAACAGCGCGTGCCCGTCGCCGGCGTACTCGACGATGTCGCCGAAGGTGACCGTCACGCGCGCGGGGCCGTGGAACACCTTGTCGTACAGCGCCGAGATGGCCTCGCCGCCGCGGAGGATGCCGCCCAGCGGGTTGTTCAGCTGGGCCAGCGCGTCCTGCGTCCAAACCCGGGCGAAGACGTCGGAGTCCCGCTGGTTGAAGGCGAAGTAGAACGTTTCCAGCGCGGCGAGCGCCCCTTCGATCCCCGGTCCGGTGGCCGCGTCCAGGCGATTGCGGGAGTCCGGGCCGAAGGTGGCCGCGAGGCGTCGGGTCATGTCCGCTCCTGGCGTCTAGAGTGTTCGATGGAGGTCGACCACATGAGTGTACGACAAGCATCGAACACAGCGCGAGCGCGCGGCCTGACCCACGTCCACCCAAAGGACGTGCCGCTGCAGGACGCGCTGACCGCCGTCGCCGATCCGGTGCGCCGCGCGATCCTGCGCGAGCTGGCGGAGCTGCCCGACTGGACCAAGGCGTGCGGCACGTTCGACCTGCCGGTCACGAAGGCCACCCGCAGCCACCACTTCGCCGTGCTGCGCGCGGCCGGCCTGATCGAACAACGCGACGAGGGCCCGCGACGGCTGAACCGCCTGCGCCGCCCCGAGTTCGACGAGGCGTTCCCGGGCCTGCTCGACCTGGTGCTGTCTAGTCCTTCCGACCGTTGAGCGCGAGCCCCGCGCCCAGCCCGATCATCACCAGCCCGCCGGTGCCGCCGACGAGTTCGAGGCGCTTGGGGGACCGGGCGAACCACGCGCGGGCCGTGCCGGCGACCAGGGCCCACGCGCTGTCCGACACGACCGCGATCACCGGCAGCGCGATGCCCAGCACCAGGATCTGCGCGACCACCCCGCCCGCCGCGTGGTCGACGAACTGCGGCAGCACTGCGGCCAGGAACACGATCGACTTCGGGTTGGCGAACCCGACCACGAACCCGTCGCGCAGAACGGCCAGAGTGCGGCCGCGCGTGGCGGGCGTCGCGCTCGCCAGCGCCTCGGACAGCTTCCGGCGGTGCCGCACCGCCTGCACGCCCAGGTAGACCAGGTACGCGGCCCCGGCCAGCTTGATGACCGTGAACACCGTGGCCGACGTCTGCACGATCGCGCCCAGCCCGAACGCGATCGCCACCACCTGCGTGTACACGCCGGCGGCGTTGCCGAGCACAGTGATCAGCGCGTCCCGCCGCCCCACGGTCAGCGCGCGGCTCACGGTGAACAGCACGCTCGGTCCGGGCACGACGACCATCAGGAACACCAGGGCGGCGAACGCCGCGAAATGGCTGGGCGAGACCATCGGCCGAGGGTATCGCCGCCGCCGCACGGGTGACCAATGTTTATCCGCCCGCCGGCCCGCCAACCCCGGGACGGTGACCGGATACCCGCCCAGTGACCCGACCGAGCCCGACTACGGCCGGCTGTGGGCCGGCGGGGTGGCGACCGCGGTCGTCGCCGCGCTGGTGGCCGTCGTCGGCCTGCTGATCGCCCGCGGCCTGTTCGGCGTCGCCGTGCTGGCTCCCAAGGGCAACGGCATCTGGGGCAATGCCAACACCGTCACCTACGCCCTGTGCGCGGCGGCCGCGGCGCTGCTCGCGACCGGGCTGATGCACGTGCTCAGCCTCGGCACCTCGGCGCCCGCCCAGTTCTTCGGCTGGATCATGGTGCTGATCACCGCGATCGCGATCGTGCTGCCGCTGACGCTGGCGGTGAAGGTGGACGCCAAGATCGCCACCGCGCTGATCAACCTCGCGATCGGCGCGGTGATCGCGATGCTGGTGACCACCGTGGCCGGCACGGCCCGCCGCCGTCGCCGCGAGCGCGAAGCCCCCACGGCCACGCTCAAGTGGGACCAGGGCCCGCACTACTACTCCTGAAAACTGTCGGTGCCCGGTGGTAGAACCGCCGGGTGAGCACGAAACTGGGGAACGACCAGCGCCGCGCCCGTCTGGTGACGCGGCACCACCTCCACGCGCCCGCCGGGGATCCGGTCGCGGTCGCGGAGAGCCTGGTCGCCCTGCACGCCACCGATCCGGCCACCGTCCACCTCTCGGTGCTGGCGCGGTCCGAGGCGGGCACGGCCGACGTCGAGCGCGCCCTCTACGACGACCGCTCGCTGGTCCGGATGCTGGGCATGCGCCGCACGATGTTCGTCGTGCCGGCCGCGCTCGTGCCGGTCGTGCAGGCCGCCTGCGCCGACGACATCGCCGTCAAGCAGCGCAAGCTGCTGCTCCAGCACCTGGCCACCGCCGAACTCGACGGCGACCTGAGCGAGTGGCTCGCCGAGGTCGAGGAGGGCGCCTACGCCGCGCTGAAGGCCCGCGAGCCCGCCTTCGCCCAGCAGATCGCCGACGGTGAGCCGCGCCTGCGCACCGAGATCGTCATGGCTGCGGGCAAGCCGTACGAGGCGCGCGGCTACATCACCAACCGCGTCCTGTTCCTGCTCGCCGCGTCCGGCCGGATCGTCCGCGGCCGCCCCCGCGGCACCTGGCTGTCCACCCAGTACGCCTGGTCCACCACCGAGAGCTGGCTGCCCGGGCTGGAGCCGGTGGACGCCGGCGCCGCCCGCGTCGAGCTCGCCCGCCGCTGGTTGCGCGCCTTCGGCCCGGCGCCGGTCGCCGACCTGAAGTGGTGGACCGGCTGGACGGCGGGGCAGGTGAAGAAGGCGCTCACCGCGATCGGGCCTGCGGAGGTGGACCTCGAGGGCGGCCCCGGCATCGCCCTGCCCGGCGACGACGAGCCGGTCCCGGAGCCGGAGCCGGTCGCCGCGCTGCTCCCGGCGCTGGACCCGACCCCGATGGGCTGGCAGGAGCGCGGCTGGTTCCTGGGGGAGCACCAGCCGCTGCTGTTCGACCGCACCGGCAACATCGGCCCGACCGTGTGGTGGGAGGGCCGGGTCGTCGGCGGGTGGGGGCAGCGCCCCGACGGGGAGATAGCGATCCGTCTGCTGGAGGACGTCGGGGCCGACGGAACGGCGGCCGTGGAGGCCGCCGCCGAACGGTTGCACGGCCGTCTCGGCGGGGTCGCCGTCATACCGAAATTCCGCACTCCCGTCGAGCGAGATCTGTCATCTTGATCGTCGTCTTGATCGATTCCCCACGGTGGTGCACATCTCGTTAGGGTGTGCGAGTAGACGCAGGCCAGCCCAGCTAGGGTTGGCCTGAGCCCGAAGATGTGTGCCCGGTTCCGCGGAGCCGGGACGGACCCGAGGAGAGAAGCAGCAGTGACGGTTCGCGTAGGTGTGAACGGCTTCGGTCGGATCGGCCGCAACTTCTTCCGCGCCGTGCAGGCCGCGGGCCATGACATCGAGGTGGTCGCGTTCAACGACCTCGGCGATGTCGCGACCATGGCGCAGCTGCTCAAGTACGACAGCGTCCTGGGCCGCTACCCCGACGAGGTCAAGGTCAGCGACGACGGCATCGTCGTCGGCGGCAAGACCATCAAGGCGCTCGCCGAGCGCGACCCGGCGAACCTGCCCTGGGGCGACCTGGGCGTGGACGTCGTCGTCGAGTCCACCGGCTTCTTCACCAACGCCGACGCCGCCAAGGCCCACATCGCCGGTGGCGCCAAGAAGGTCATCATCTCCGCGCCCGCCAAGGGCGAGGACCTGACGGTCGTGCTGGGCGTCAACGACAACCTCTACGACGGCTCGCAGACGATCATCTCCAATGCGTCCTGCACCACCAACTGCCTCGGCCCGCTCGCGAAGGTCCTCCACGAGGCCTTCGGCATCGAGAAGGGCCTGATGACCACCATCCACGCCTACACGCAGGACCAGAACCTGCAGGACGGCCCGCACAAGGACCCGCGCCGCGCCCGCGCCGCCGCCCTGAACGTCGTGCCGACCTCCACCGGCGCCGCCAAGGCCATCGGCCTCGTGCTGCCCGAGCTGAACGGCAAGCTGGACGGCTACTCGCTGCGTGTCCCGGTGCCCACCGGCTCGATCACCGACCTCACCGTCGACCTGGCCAAGAAGGCCTCCGTCGAGGAGATCAACGCCGCCTACAAGGCCGCCGCCGAGGGCCCGCTGGCCGGCATCCTGCGCTACAGCGAGGACCCGATCGTCTCCAGCGACATCGTCAACGACCCGGCCTCGTGCATCTTCGACGCGCCGCTGACCAAGGTCATCGACAACCAGGTGAAGGTGTTCGGCTGGTACGACAACGAGTGGGGCTACTCGAACCGCCTCGCGGACCTGGTCAAGCTCGTCGGCTCGAAGCTCTCCTGAGGCCATGGCAGTCAAGACTCTCGAAGACCTGCTGTCCGAGGGTGTCTCCGGGCGGCGCGTTCTGGTCCGGTCGGACCTGAACGTGCCGCTCGACGGCTCGGTCATCACCGACGACGGCCGGGTGCGGGCCGCGCTGCCGACCATCAAGCGGCTGGCCGAGGCCGGCGCGAAGGTGATCGTGGCGGCCCACCTCGGCCGCCCGAAGGGCACCCCCGAGGCCAAGTACTCGCTACGCCCGGTCGCCGACCGGCTCGGCGAGCTGCTCGGCAAGGAGGTCCGCCTGGCCGGTGACGTGGTCGGCGAGCAGGCCCGAGCGGTCGTCGCCGGCCTGGCCGACGGTGACGTCGCCCTGCTGGAGAACGTGCGGTTCGACCCGCGCGAGACCAGCAAGGTGGAGGACGAGCGGGCCGAACTGGCCCGCGACCTCGCGGCCCTGACCGGCGACAGTGCTGATGCCTCTGGCGCCGGCGGGCGCGGGGGTGCGTTCGTCTCCGACGGCTTCGGCGTGGTCCACCGCAAGCAGGCCTCGGTCTACGACGTGGCCCGCGCGCTGCCCGCCTACGCCGGCGGCCTGGTGCTCGCCGAGCTGGAGGTGCTGAGCAAGCTGACCGGCGACCCGCAGCGGCCCTACGTGGTCGTGCTCGGCGGGTCGAAGGTGTCGGACAAGCTCGCCGTGATCGAGGCGCTGCTGCCGAAGGTCGACCGGCTGCTGATCGGCGGCGGCATGGCCTTCACGTTCCTGGCCGCCCAGGGCCACAGCGTGGGCTCCTCGCTGCTGGAGCAGGACTACGTGGAGACCGCGCGCAAGCTGCTGGCCGAGCACGCCGACAAGATCGTCGTGCCCTCCGACGTGGTGGTGGCGGACAAGTTCGCGGCCGACGCGGCCACCGACACCGTCGCGGCCGAGAAGATCCCGGACGGCTGGATGGGCCTGGACATCGGCCCGCGGACCACCGAGCACTTCGCGGCCGAGGTCGCCGCGGCGAAGACGGTGTTCTGGAACGGCCCGGCCGGTGTGTTCGAGATGGCCCCGTTCGCGGCGGGCACCAAGGGTGTCGCGCAGGCGATCGCGGACTCCGGCGCGTTCAGCGTGGTCGGCGGCGGCGACTCGGCGGCCGCGGTGCGCGTGCTGGGCCTGCCGGAGGAGAAGTTCTCGCACATCTCGACCGGTGGTGGCGCTTCCCTGGAGTACCTCGAGGGCAAGGAGCTGCCGGGCGTCGCGGTGCTGGAAGGTGGTGCCTGATGGCGCGCAAGCCGTTCATCGCGGGCAACTGGAAGATGAACCTCAACCACCTCGAGGCCATCGCCCTGGTGCAGAAGATCGCCTTCTCGCTGCCGGAGAAGTACTACGCGAAGGTGGACGTCGCGGTGCTCCCGCCGTTCACCGACATCCGCAGCATCCAGACCCTGGTCGACGGGGACAAGCTGCTGCTGACCTACGGCGCCCAGGACCTCTCGCCGCACGACTCCGGGGCCTACACCGGTGACGTGTCCGGTCCGATGCTCGCCAAGCTCGGGTGCTCCTACGTGACGGTCGGGCACTCCGAGCGGCGCGAGTACCACCACGAGGACGACGAGCTGGTCGGCAAGAAGGTGCGGGCGGCGCTCAAGCACGGCATCAAGCCGATCCTGTGCGTCGGGGAGAAGCTGGAGGTCCGGGAGGCGGGCGGCCACGTCGACCACTGCCACCAGCAGCTGCTCGCCGCGCTGAAGGGGCTCAAGGCCGAGCAGGTCAAGGACGTCGTGGTGGCGTACGAGCCGGTGTGGGCCATCGGCACCGGCAAGGTCGCGACGGCGACCGACGCCGAGGAGGTCTGCAAGGCGCTGCGCGGCGCGCTGGCCGACAAGTACGGCGCCGAGGTGGCCGACGAGGTCCGCGTGCTGTACGGCGGGTCGGTCAAATCGGGCAACATCGCCGAACTGATCGCGTGCGACAACATCGACGGTGCGCTGGTCGGCGGGGCGAGCCTGCAGGCCGACGAGTTCACCAAGCTCTGTGCGCTGGCTGCCGGTGGGCCGCTGCCGTAACCAGGGGGTCGGCGAGTAGTCTGGCAACCTCAGACCGTCACACGATCAGGCAACTGCCGAACACCAGAGGATGAGATGAAGCTGTTCCTGCAAATCCTGCTGATCGCGTCCAGCGTGCTGCTCGTGATCGCCGTGCTGCTGCACCGCGGGCGCGGTGGCGGGTTGTCCTCGCTGTTCGGCGGTGGCATGCAGTCGAGCCTCGCGGGGTCGAGCGTGGCCGAGAAGAACCTCGACCGCATCACCCTGCTGCTGGGTGCCATCTGGCTGATCAGCATCGTGGGCCTGGGCCTGCTGCTGAAGGTGTGACGGACACTGAACGCACGGGCGTGCCTATGGGGGGTGCGCCGCCTATCCACACTGTGAGGATTCATGGTTGGCGGTAACGCAATCAGAGGCACCAGGGTCGGTGCCGGTCCGTCCGGCGAGTCGGAGCGCGGCGAGGCCGCTCCCCGCCGCCGGGTGTCGTACTGGTGTGCCAACGGGCACGAGTCCAAGCCGTCGTTCGCCATGGACGCGGAGGTGCCGGACGAGTGGGACTGCCCGCGCTGCGGGCTGCCCGCCGGCCAGGACGAGAAGAACCCGCCGGCCGCGCCGCGGACCGAGCCCTACAAGACCCACCTGGCGTACGTGAAGGAGCGGCGCAGCGACGCCGACGGTGAGGCCATCCTCGCCGAGGCGCTCGAGCGCCTGCGTCAGCGCCGTCAAATCTGAGGAAGCGCTTTCTCAGAACGGACCCTGCAAGCCGACTCCAGTCGGCAGGCGGGGTCCGTTCGTGCTTTCAACGCCGCAGACCACTACAAACCAGGCAGCCGGCAACAAAAGCCACATCCCCGCCGAACCACCCCTCTCCCCAACCCGATCCCCAGCCTTCTTTGGCGGTCGACCAGGCGTGTCAAGGCACGCTTTCCCGCCTTGACACGCCTGCTCGACCGCCAAAACACCGAAAGATCGGGTTCGGGAGGGCGC
>NZ_JBEXTZ010000124.1:0-20842 GCF_040614195.1 Amycolatopsis sp. NPDC006125 | reverse complement strand
CGTGGGGCTTGCCGCAGTCGTCGCAGGTCGCGTCGACGGACACCTCGTGGGACGCCCGCGAGCTGGCGACGCCGACCGAGCGCAACCGCCCGATCGCCGACCCGTACACGCGGTTCCTGATCGCCCGCGAGCAGGTCAACCAGGGCGCCGCGGTGCTGCTGATGTCGGTGGGCGCCGCGCGGCGGCTCGGCGTGCCCGAGGACAAGTGGGTGTTCCTGCACGGCCACGCCGACCTGGAGGAACAGCCGCTGCTGGAGCGCGAGGACCTGAGCGGGTCGCCCGCCGCGGTGATGGCGGTGCGGCACGCGCTGGACCTCGCCGGCATCGGGGTCGGCGACCTGGCCACCATCGACCTGTACAGCTGCTTCCCGGTCGCCGTGTTCGCCGTCTGCGACGGGCTCGGCCTGGCCCCGGACGACCCGCGCGGCCTCACCGTCACGGGTGGCCTGCCGTTCTTCGGCGGCCCCGGCAACAACTACTCCACACACGCGATCGCCGAGACCGTCGTGCGCCTGCGCGCGCAGCCGGGCGCGTTCGGTCTGGTCGGCGCCAACGGCGGCATGCTGTCCAAGTACTCCGCCGGCGTGTACTCCACGACCCCGGCGCCGTGGCGGCCCGGTCGCAGCGCCGAACTGCAGGCCGAGCTGGACGCGCGCCCCGCGGTGCCGACCACGGTGCACCCGGACGGCTGGGCCACGCTGGAGACCTACACCGTCCAGCACGCCGCGGGCAGCGCCGTGGTCATCGGACGGCTCGACGACGGCCGCCGCTTCCTCGCCTCCACCAAGGACGAGGAGACGCTCGGCAGGCTGCTGGACGGCGAGCCGATCGGCAACAAAATCCACGTGCGCTCGTTCGGGTTCGGCAACCGGGTCACGATGACGGCCGAGCGGATGGCCAAGCTGTTCCCGCCGCGCGCACCGGGTTTCCGCGACGACTACGAGCACATCCTGGTGCGCCGCGACGGGCACCTGCTCGAAGTCACCATCAACCGCCCGGATTCACGCAACAGCCTGCACCCGCCTGCCAACGCCGAGCTGGACGAGGTGTTCGACGCCTACTTCGCCGACCCGGACCTGTGGGTCGCGATCCTCACCGGCGCCGGCGACAAGGCGTTCTCCGCGGGCAACGACCTCGTCTACTCCGCGAGCGGGAAACCGATGTGGGTGCCCAAGAACGGGTTCGCCGGGCTCACCAGCCGCGAATCCCTGCCGAAACCGGTGATCGCCGCGGTCAACGGGTTCGCACTGGGTGGTGGCTGCGAAATCGCCCTCGCCTGCCACCTCGTGGTCGCCGACGAGACCGCGCAGTTCGGCCTGCCCGAGGTCCGGGTCGGCCTGGTCGCCGCAGCGGGCGGCTTGGTGCGGCTGCCGCGCGCGATCCCGCCGAAGGTCGCCAATGACGTGATCCTCACGGGCAGGCGGTTGTCCGCCGCCGAGGCCGAGTCCTACGGCCTGGTCAGCCGGGTCACGCCGGCCGGGCAAGCGCTGGCGGTCGCACGCGAGCTGGCCGCCGCGATCCTGGAGGGCTCGCCGACGTCGGTGCGCACCTCGCTGCGGATCATGGCGGAGGCGGACGGGTTCGCGGACACCGTGGAAGCCGTCCGGCACCCCTCGCCCGCGCTCGACGAACTCCTCGTCAGCCAGGACGCCTTCGAAGGACCGGCGGCGTTCGCGCAGAAAAGGAAACCGGTGTGGCGAAACCGCTGACCCGAGCGGTTCCGCGCTGACCGGTGTGAGTAACCGCGTCCGGCAAGTGGCCCGCGGGCCCAGGGCATTGGCTTGGAGCCTGCGGACCGGGCCATGATCGCGGATGTCGTCGAACGGGTAGATGGCCGGGCGACCTTCCGCAATGGCTTGTAACGCTGCTGCGGCACGGTTAGCGCGGTGGCCTCATCGTTGGAAGGCGAGCTCGTCGATGCGGGCGGTGAGAGCGACGATCGCCCTTTCCACTGCTGCGACTCGGTCCTCGATCGTCGGCTCTTCGGGCGAGGAGGCGAGCCACGTACGCCGTCCTTCCGCGTTCAGGCCCACACGTCGACACGTAAAGCCGACCTTGCTGAGCACTCGCTGCGCCTCCATCGTCGTGAAGCTCGTCCGCTCCCATCCCGTGATCTGCGCGAGTACCTGCTTCGGCGGGTAGACCGTGTCGCCGATCTCCACGACGTGTCGTCTGAACGGCTCGGGATCGACGCCCTTCATCGCGCGCAGCACCGTGTCCTTGTCAAGGTTGAGCTCCCGACCACCGACGATCATTCTAGGCATGATTTCCCCTGCTCATAGGCCACTGTAATAACTGTAACCTTAGAAGAAGTTACAGTAACTGTCAAGCGACGTGTGTGACGACATGCATCGCAGAGGCAGGGAGACATGCACTAGGCCGCATGATCGCGCCGTTCAAGGCGGGGCACCGCACACGGGCACCGCAGGTCGAAGGGCAGCATGAGCACCGGCACCGGGGATCAGGGCGATCACCTGGACCAGCTGCTCAACCTGGCTGGCGGAGTAGTTCGGCGACAGCGGGTTGTTGTACAGGCCGCGGTCCAGGCTGTTCCGGTGAGCTTTGGGCGAGCCGGTCGGACAGCACCTCCTCCGGACTCTTGAACCGTGCCCCGAACACCACCGAGCCTTCCGGCTTGCCGTCCGTGTCCCAGGACATCGCCAGCTGCCGGATCCGCATCGCCCGCGACCCGGACTTGGTACGCAGCCCGACCACGTCGCCGCGCTGGTAGTGCACGAACGGCAGCGCCCGTCCGGCCGCCGTGACCCTGTGTCCCGGCGCCGGACGCGGCTCGCCAGGTCACCACGTTCAGGGGTCGTTCGACCCGGCGAAAAGCCGTTCCCGCACTTTCCGCCGTCCGCCTCCCGGCACAGACTGAATACGGATTTCCGCATTTCCGGAAACCGTTTCGAGAATTCCTTTCGGGAGGCGAGATGGCGGTGCCTGCGACCGTGCGCCTGCGGGAGAAGTCCGTGCCCATGCGGGATTTCCTCGCCGACTGCGTCAGCGCGCTGTCCGAGGGGCGGACCAGCCGCGAGTTCACCACGTTCCTCACCGCGGGCGCGGCCGCGCTCGCCGCCGAGGAGGACCGGTGGGTGCAGTGGGGCCTGGAAACGCCGGATCTGCCGGAACTGCACGGCGCGATCGCCGCGCTGGCACGGGACTGGTTGTGGCAGCAGACGATCGACGACTTCTTCGTGATGCACAAGCCGCCGGGGCTGCGCCTGCGCCTCGCTCCCGCGCCCGGGCACGCCGAGCACGTGGAAGCGTTGCTGCGCAAGCGGATCCGGCTGTGGCAGGACATCGGCCTGGTGACCAGGGCGGTGCCGTCGGTGTACGAGCCGGAGGCGCACTTGTTCGGCGGTCCCCGCTCGATGGCGTGGGCGCACCGGCTGTTCACCGTGGATTCGCTGACGTGGCTCGACCACCACACCCGGCCGTCCGGCTGTCCGCAGTGGGCGCTGTCGATGCTGATGCTGCGCGGCGTCTTCGACGGGCTGCGGATCGCCGGCTGGGAGGACCGGGACGTGTGGGCGCGAGTCCGCGAGACCGGGCGGCGGCACCCGGAGCCAGTCGACACCGCGGTCGCCGCGGCCGGCCTGCGCCGGTGGTGGCACCACCCGGACGAGCTGGCGGCCACCGTGCCCGGGCCTGCCCGGCGGCTGGCCGAGCGGCACGCCGAGGAGGTCCGGCCGCTGCTCGACGGGTGGTGGAACCACTACTTCACCGCGGACGGCGCGCGGGTCGGCCCACGCGAGGCGGCCTGCTACTACGTGGTGTTCCACTGGAACCGCGGGACGCTGAGCTTCGGCAGGCAGGTCCTGATCGCCGAGTCGCTGGCGGCGGGCGATGACTGATCCCGCACTGGTGAGGGTCGCGGGCCTGCCCGCGGCGCTGCCCGCCGCGCTCGGCACGCCCGACCTGACCGAACGGATGCGTCACCTGATCCGCGCCGAGACCGCCTACCGCGCGTGCGCCGCGGACGTGGCCGAGCGCATGGGCGCGGAGCTGGTCCCGGCCCTGCCGCGCGAGGCGCGGCGGCAGGCGCTCGACGTCCGGCGCCGCCTGCACCGCGGCGAGTTCGTCCAGCCCGGGGACCTGGACTACCGTCCGCTGGCACGGATCGCCGAGTGGGGCGCCGCGCTGGCCGCCGAGACCGCCGCGCTGCACGACGCGGTCGAGCAGACCGCACGGATGCACCACGGCCTGGTGTGGGACCTGATCACCGCCGATCCCGCCGCGGCCCGGATGGTCGCCGCCACCGCGCCCGGCGTCGTCGAGGACATCCGCGCCCGGCTCGCCGCCGGTGAGCCGTGGACCGGCAAAGCACTGCGCAAACGCGCCGACTACCTGCTGCGGCTGCTGTTCCGGGCCGCGTTCAAGACCACCCCGCGCGGCTGGCTCGCACACGTCGCCCTGGCCGGGACCGGCCCTGGGCCGCTGACGGTCGGCGACCACGCGGTGCACCGGCTCACCAACATCCAGGAGGACCGCCGCAGGCTGACCGCGGCCCCGGTCCTGCCGGACGCGTGGCTGAGCCTGACGGCGCTGCGGTGGACGGAGGGCGACCGGCTGTGCTGGCACGTCGCCGACCACGACGGGCCGGACGCGGTGCGGCGCGGCGACATCCGGCGCACGCCGGTGGTGGACGCGCTGTGCCGGGTTCTCGGCGCGCGGGCGATGCGCACCCGGGACGTCGTCACGCTGCTCGCGCCGGACGCGCGGCGCAAGCCGGTGCTGCGCGAGTTCCTGCGGCACCTGGCGCGGCTGGGGCTCGTGCAGGTGTCGTCGGCGCCGACCGGGCGGCTGCACCGCTGGCGGGTCGCCGCCGAGCCGGGCGACGGGTTCACCGACGTCTACCGGCGCGCGCACGGCGGCGTCCCGGTGCCGTCGCGGCTGCCCGAGCTGGTCGCGCACGCGGGACGGCTCGCCGCGGTGATCGCCGACCGTCGGTCGCACCCCGCGCTCGACCTCGTCGGCCCCGACCCGCGGCCGTTGTCGGAGATCGTCGCGGAGGCACTGGACTCCGGCGAGCCGCCCCGGCCCACCCTGCCCGGCTCGGCGTGGCCGGAACCCCGGCCGCGGACCACCTACCAGCGGTTGTGCGAGTGGATGGCCCGGCACGCCGACGAAAGCGAGATCGAACTCGGCCCTGCCGTGCTGGACTACCTCGGCGCGCCGCCCGCGCGGCAGTCGCCGTGGCCGGTCGACTGCCTGCTCCGCCCGCTGCCGGAAGGCCGGGCCGTGCTGGAGGCCGTCACCCCGGCGGGCGTGACGGACGCGCGGTTCGCCGCCGCGCTGCAGAGCCTGCACGGCGAGGTCCCGCAGGTCAGCGCGCACCGCGCGTTCCTGACCGAGACCGCGGCCCGGTGCGGCGCGGAGCTCGTCGAGGTGCTCGTGCCGCCGCAGGGCAGCCAGGGCGCCAACACCGTCCGCCGCCCGCGTTACACGCGGACGTGGACCGGTGACGCCGACCCGGCGACCTATGTGGACGATCCGGCCGGGATGCGCCGCTACCTGCCGCTGGACGAGATCACGCTCCGCCGCGACGCGCGCGGCGTGATCGCGGAGGACCGCGCCGGCCAGGTGCTGTGGCCGGTCTACCACGCGACCCGGCGGCCACCGCCGCCGTGGGACCTGGTGGTTTCGCTGCTCACCGCGGCGTCCCCGGCCCGGCGGCTCGCGGTGTCGCACGGGTTCGGCGATCCGCGCGCCGCCTTCCCCGGCCGCGCCCGCACACCGCGGCTGCTGGTCGACCCGGACCTGGTCATCGCCCCGGCGACGGTGTTCGCGGGCCGGGACGTGCTGCCGGAGCCGGGCGGCGACCGGTTCGCGCGGATGCGGGCGCTGGCGAACCTGCGACTGGTGACCGGCGCGCCGCGGTGGGTGTTCGCCCGGGACGGCCGCCGGTCCCAGCCGGTCGACCTGGACAGCGTCGCCACGTTGCGGGTGTTCGACCGGATGCTGGCCGATCCCGCGGTCGGCGGCCTGGTGCTGGAGGAGATGCTGCCCGCTCCCGACGACCTGACGGTGTCCGATGTGGACGGCTCACGGCGGGCGGCGCAGGCCGTGGTGCGGTTGCCGCTGGGCGCATCGCCGTCCCGGCTGGCCGACGACGTGACCGCCGCCTGGCAGCGGATCACCACCCGGCGCGCGCGGCGCGCCCCAGAGACCACCGCAGTCGGTGGGTAGAGGAAACCAACGGAAGGAGTTCATCATGGAGTCGACGCTTGAGCTGTCCGAACTGGACGGTCTGGTCGAGCGGCTGGACGCGCGGATCAGCAGTTCCGGGGACCCGGAAACCGGTAAGCCGCCCTCCCTGCTGCTGTGCAGCGGGTATTGCGGCGACGAAGATGCGAGCTGGTTCGTGTGCTGACCGGTACGGGATGGCGCGGGAGCTGACCGGCGCCGCCGCCACGGTCCTCACGACCTGGGCCGAGCAGCAGGAAGCGAGCACGGCCGCACCCGATGCCGGGGCGGCCGTGCTCGCCACGCTGCTCGGCGACCACCCGGCGAGCCGGGCGGCGCTGCGGGCCTGGTTGCGGGCGATCCCGCGCTGCTCGGGCACTGGTTTGCACGGCGGGTTCGCCGGGGTCCTGGCCGGACTGCGCCTGGCCGCGCGGGTCGATCCCGCGTTGGGGCCACTCGCCGACCGGACTGCGGCGCGGCTGGCTCCGGGCGGCGGCTGGCGGTCGCGCGAGGTCGGTTTCGCCGACTACGACCTGGTTTCCGGACCGGCCGGGCTGCTGGCGGTGCTGCCCGAGGCCGCGGCAGCGCGGGAGCACCTGGCCGCGCTGGATGTGCCCGGCGGGTTCCGCATCGGCGGGGCCGCCCCGGCGTGGGCGCGGGGCGGGGTCGTGACCGGGTTGGCGCACGGGGTGGCGGGCCCGCTGGCCGTGGTGGGGCCGGGCGGGTCGCCGGATCTGGCGTCGTGGCTGGTCGATCACCAGGAGACAGACGAGCTGGGCGTGGTGTCGTGGCGCTCCCGCCCGGACGGCCCGCGGCGTGCGGTGGTGCGGCGGCAGGCGTGGTGCTACGGCACGCCCGGGATCGCGTGGGCACTGTGGACGGCGGGCGGCGCGTTCGCGGATGCCGGCCTGCGGGCGATGGACACCCTGTGCGCGGCGTACGACGGGGAGGTCCACCTGAGCGACCACCCGCTGAGCCTCTGCCACGGCGCCGCGGGGGTCCTGCTGATCGCCGACGCGTTCGCGAGGAACTCCCCCGTCGGCGGCCCCTTGCGGGACCGCCTGCTCCGGTTCCTGCACGCGCGGCTGCCCGACGTGCTCGTGATGACGGACCTGAGCCTGCTCACGGGAGCCACCGGAGTGCTGGCCGCACTGCTCACGGTCGAGGGCGCGGATCGGGACTGGTTGCGCCTGCTGGCCCTGGCCTGATTTCAATTGCCGCGGCCCCACGGATCACCGCTACACACCCCGCCGCGACCACAGCTGCCGCAGCGTGAAGCCGCGTCCCGAGGGGTCCAGGGGGCGCGTCGCCTGCTTGAACAGGTACTCGGCGCGCTCGTAGGACAGCCGCCCGCGGCCCGTGTCCGGGCAGAGGTCCGCGGCGCGCCGCATGCGGGCCGGGCCGGGGCGGCGCTCCGCCAGGAACACCGGCCCGCGCGTGCGCCCGCCGAGCAGTTCAGGCAGCAGACGCGCCGTGCCCGAACGCCACGTCACCCACCGCGAACCCACGCGCGCCCGCCGGTCCGCCAGGTCCAGGTCCTCCACGTTCAGCGACAGCACCGGCCGCACCCCGGCGGCCGACTCGTGCAGCAACCGCCACAACGTCCGCTCCCGCACCGGCGCCTCCACCGTCCACAAGCGACGCAGCAGGTCGTCAGCCAGACCCGGCACGCGTGACCGGCTCTCCGCGCGCCGCTCCAAGCCGTCAGCCAGCTCCGGCCGCCCGGCCCACGCCCCGAACGACCGGACCGCCGACCGGTGCCGGTTCCACGTCTTCGCCGCCGCGTCGCCCCACGCCACCTCGAAGACGCCGGTGACGTCGTCCCCGGTCAGCGACTCCAGCGGCCGCCGGTCGCCCAGCGCCAGGCACAACCGGCGCAGGGTCTGGCCGTAGGACCGCAGTGTCGAGGCGTCCAGGTCGTCCCGCGCCAGGAAGTCCGCCGCCGCCCGCCCCAGCGTCGCCACCGGCTCCGCGGGCCCCAGCTCGTCCGCGCGCCGCAACAGGAAGTCGCGCTCGGCCGTGTTCTTCGCCAGCGCCGCGGCCCGCGCGAACTCCACCCGCGCCTCGGCGCTCCGGCCCAGCTCCGCCAGCAGATCGCCACGGACGCTGGGCAGCAGGTGATAGTCCCGCAGGGTGCGATCGGCGAGCAGCTCGTCAGCCAGCGCGAGCCCGGCCGCCGGGCCGTGGGCGCGCCCCACCGCGACCGCCCGGTTCAGCCGCACGACCGGCGTGGGCAGCAGCCGGACCAGCGCGTCGTAGAGCACCGCGATCTGCCGCCAGTCGGTGTCCGCCGCGGTTCGGGCCTGCGCGTGGCACACCGCGATCGCCGCCTGCAGCACGTACGGCCCCGGCGGCCCGCCGAGATCGCGCGCCCGCAGCATCGCGGTGAACCCGCGCCGGATCAGCAACGGGTCCCAGCGGTCCCGGTCCTGCTCGTGCAGCTGCACCGGTTCCCCGCGTGACCCGGTGCGCGCGGCCGACCGGGACGCCTGGATCTCCATCAACGCGACCAGCCCGTGCACCTCGGCCTCGTCCGGCGCGAGCTCGGCCAGCAGACGGCCCAGCCGCAGCGCCTCCTGGCACAGGCCGGGCCGCATCAGGTCGTCCCCGGTGGTGGCGGAGTAGCCCTCGTTGAAGATCAGGTACACGACCCCGAGCACCGACGACAGCCGCTCGGCCAACGCGGCGCCTTCCGGCAGCTCGATCGACACGCCCGCAAGCGTTTGCTTCGCCGCCGCGATGCGCTGCGCGACCTGCTGCTCGGTGGTCAGGAACGCGCGCGCGATCTCCGCCGCCGACAGACCGCCGACCACCCGCAGCGTGAGCGCGACCCGCTGCTCGGTCGGCAGCACCGGGTGGCAGGACAGGAACATCAACCGCAGGACGTCGTCGTGCTGAACGTCCCGCGGCTGCGCCAGCTCGCGCGCGAGCTGCTCGTGCCTGCGCTCCAGCCGCTCGGTCCGCCGCAGGTGGTCGATCGCGCGACGCTTCGCTGTGGTCATCAGCCAGGCGGCCGGGTTGTCCGGCACGCCGGACGACGGCCACTGCTCCAGCGCCGCGACCAGCGCGTCCTGGGCCAGCTCCTCGGCGAGACCGACGTCCCGCACCAGCCGCGTCAGCCCGCCGATCAGGTTCGCCGACTCCCGCTTCCAAACCGCGTCGACCGTGCTGCGGACGTCGGTCACCCGAAGACCTGGTGGATGCGGCTCTCACCGTCCCCCACGATCCGGCGGAAGCGGCGGGCCAGCTCGACGGCCTCCTCCTTGGAGCTCACCTCGACCAGCGCGAAGCCGCCCACCGACTCCTTGGCCTCGGTGAACGGGCCGTCGGTCACGGTGATCTCGTCGCCCTCGGAGGCCACCCGCATGCCGGCCGGGTCGAGCCCACCGGTCGCCAGCAGCACACCGGAGGCCGTCATCTCCTCGATGAACTTGCCCATCTCGGCGAACAACTCCTCGTCGGGGGCCTGGCCGGTCCCCATCTGCATCATCAGAAATCGCATCGGCCCAGCTTAGCGGCGCATTCCCTGTCACATCGCCCGGACGACGTGTGGATGACCCTCCGAGAAAGGAACCCCGAAATGACCACCACCGCCCTCCGGCCCGCCGCGTCCCGTCTGACCGCGCTGGCCGTCGCCGGCCCGCTGTGGGCCACCGTCTCCCTCGCCCAGGCGGCCACCCGCGACGGCTTCGACCTCACCCGGCAACCGCTGAGCTTGTTGAGCACCGGCTCGCTGGGCTGGCTGCAGATCGCCAACTTCGTGGTGGCCGGCGTCCTCACCGTCGCCGGCGCGAAGGGATTGCCCGGCAAGTGGGCGCCCCGGCTCGTGCTGGCGGTCGGCGTGGGCCTGGTCGCCGCCGGGGTCTTCCCGATGGACGCCGTGGGGTTGTCCTGGCACGGCGTGGGGCACATGATCGCCGGCACCGTGACCTTCGCGTCGCTGATCGCCGCCTGCCACGTGCTGGGACGCCGGTTCTCCGGTCGCGACGCGGTGTTGTCGCACCTCGCCGGCACGGCCCTGCTCGTCGGCGACGGCTGGGCGATGGCCGGCGGTCCGGCCGGTTCGCTCACCCTCGCCGTCGGCGCCATCGCCGCCATGCTGTGGATCTCCGTCGCCGCCGCCCGTCTCCGCTGAAAGGAAGTCCTGCCATGACCGTCACCGAATACGTCGAGAAGCTGCCCGCCGCCCAGCGCGAGATCGCCGAACGCCTGGTCGGCCTGATCGAGACCGCCCTGCCCGGAACCGGCGCCGTGTGGCACGGACACCCGGTGTGGAGCCTCGGCCCCGCGCCCGGCAAGCAGGCGGTGTGCCTGGTCAAGGCCTACCCCAAGCACGTCACGTTCGGCTTCTGGCGCGGCCAGGAGATCGCGGACCCGTCCGGCCGCCTGCAGCCGGGAGCGCGCGGGATGGCGAGCGTGAAGCTGCGGGAGCCCGGCGAGATCGACGACGAACTGTTCGCCAACTGGCTCAAGCAGGCTGCCGAACTCTGAGCGGAGCGCCGGGCGATCCCGCCCGGCGCTCCGTCACGTCTCCGGCCGGCACAGCACCGGGTTCGCCAGCTCGGCGCAGGGCCGGTCGCCGTGCGAGCGGACGATGTCGGCGCCCACCTGGTTCGTGAGGTACCGCAGGAAGCTCGCCGCGAGCGAGTCGGCCTTCGGTTCGCCGTAGGTGTAGGCGTACTCGGTCTGCCAGAACGGGTACACGCCGTGATCGGCGCCCTGCACACTCGCCTTCTGGCCGTCGATCCAGACGGTGCGCACGTCCGCCCGCTTCTCCGCGGCGCCGAGTTCGCTGTAACCGATCGCGCCCGGGGTGGCGGCCACGGCGTCGAGCAGCGACTCGGTGTCGTTGCGGCGGCAGCGGATCACGTCGGCGGCCGTGCCCGGGCGTCGCGGCTCGACGCAGTCGTTGGAGTTCTCCCCCGGCTCGATCGCGTCGAGCACCTGCTGCTCGAACGTCGTGCGCGTGCCGGAAAGCGCTTCCCGGTCCACGATCCGCACCTCCTGGTCCGCGCCGCCCAGCTCCTTCCAGTTCCGGACGCGCCCGGCGAACACGTCACGCACCTGCGCCGCGGTCAGGTCCTGCACCCCGGCGTCCGGGTGGATGACGATCGTGAACAGCAGGAACGCGATCGGCCGCGGCAGCAACTGCGGGGACCGGTCGCCCTTCACCCCGTCGGAAAACGCCAGCACGTCACCGCTCTTGGCCGCGTTGAGCCGTTCCAGGCCGTCGGTGCTGCCGCTCATCTCGATGGTGAACTTCGCGCCGGGACAGGTGCGGCTGTAGGAGCCGGTGGCTTCCCGCACGACGGGGGCGAACGCGGTGGAGCCGGTGACGGTGAGCGATCCGGAAGCGCAGTCCAGCGGCGGCGGGTCCTGCGTGGCCAGCCCGATCACGAACGGTTCGGCCAGCGCGACCGACACCAGCAGGTACACCAGCACGGTCAGCCAGCGCGGGATTCCGGTGCGGCTCTTGGTCTCCCGGATCGCGCCGTTGCGCACGCCGCCCTTGATGCCGGCGATCACCACCGGGTCCGGGCACTTCTTCACCTTCGGCCCGGCGCGGTCGAGCACCGCGAGGACCTTGTAGTGCTGGCCCTGGTTCAGCGGCACCTTCGGCAACTGGATGACGCCGACGTTGCGGCCGTCGCTGTCGACGATGTTGTCCACGCCGAGACCGGAGTTCTCGCCGAAGTTCTCACGCAGGAAGTCGTCGCTCAGCTCGGTCACGACCATGCCGGCGACGCGGCGGTCCGGGAAGTTGATCTTCACGCCCGCCTGGACATTGCTGAGGACGGCGTAGTCCTGGCTGTCGATGTTCGTCGTGCCGGTGTTTTCGATGCGCACCAGCACGAACGACGGGTCGGTCAGCGCCTTGCCGTCCTTGTCGTCCAGGCGTTGCAGCGCACCCGCGTTCTCAGCCGCGACCTCCTGCCGCGCGGTGGTGTCGACCTGCACGCGGTAGCCGAGCCGTTTGCGCCCGACGAACACGAACTCCCACAGAAACGCGAACACCGGCACCACGAGCGCCAGCACCGCCAGGACGATCTCCCAGGGAAAGTTGGACAACCGGGCCTCCGCGCTGGGGACACAGGACGAGACATCCATCTTGTGCGAGCGCGAGCCGGAAGATCACTTCTCCCCGAGCTGTTCGGCAGTTGTTCACCCGGGCGTCAGCCGCATTCGACCGACGAGGGGGTGTCGTCCTCCGGCCCGGGCAGGTCGACGCGGTAGCCGTGGAGCATTTCGTGCGCCCTGCCGTAGAAGTCGGGGCTCTCGTACCAGGTGCAGGTGACGCCGGCGTCGTTGGTCCAGGACGAGATCCGGTCGGCGAGGTCGTAGGTGGCGAGGTCGCCGACCCGGTCCCCCGGTCGCAGGGCCAGACCGCCGCCGGTGAAGCCGTGGTCCCGGTACAGGCACAGGCTGCCCTGCGGGCAGTCGCGGCCGTCGAACGTGGAAACCTCTTGTGCCGCAGCGGTGGCCGGCACGAACGCGATCGCCAGTACGGCGAGGAACACCGATGCACGCATGGCTCCGCGATACCCGCATCACCCGGATCAACGCGCTCATCACCGCATCGAGCTAGGGTGCCGGGAATGGCAGACCCCTACGGCTCGTTCGGACGCGGCTACGCGTCGGTGCGGCGGCCGGATCCGCGGATCGCCCGCCAGGTGCACGCCGCGCTCGGTGCGGCCGCGACGGTGCTGAACGTCGGCGCTGGCGCCGGATCGTACGAGCCGGACCGCCGGGACGTGCTGGCGGTCGAACCGTCGGCGACGATGCTGCGCCAGCGGCCGCCCGGTTCGGCCCCGGCCGTGTGCGCGGTCGCCGAGCAGCTGCCGTGCGCCGACGACCGGTTCGACGCCGCGCTCGCCGTGCTGACGGTGCACCACTGGCGCGACCCGGCGGCCGGGCTCGCCGAGCTGCGCCGCGTGTCCCGGCGGCAGGTGGTGTTCACGTGGGACGTCGAGGTGATGGCGCGGTACTGGCTCGTCGGGGAGTACCTGCCGGAGATCGCCGAGCGGGAGCGGGGCCTGGCGAATCTGGACGCGGTGGTGCGCGGGCTGAGCGGCCCGGACCGGCGGGTGGTGGTCCAGCCGGTGCCCGTCCCGTGGGACTGCAGCGACGGCTTCCTGGCCGCCTACTGGCGACGCCCGCACAGCTACCTGGACGACGACGTGCGGGCGGGCATGTCCGGCGTGGCGGCGCTGCCGTCGGACGTGGTGCTACCTGCGGTGCGAAAACTGGCCGAAGACCTCAGCTCCGGCAAGTGGCAGCGCCGTCACCACGACCTCCTGGACCGGGATTCACTGGACGTCGGCTACCGCCTGGTGGTCGCGACTAGTGCCCTGAGTCGTTGATTCGTCGGCAGCAGGGGGCGAGGGAGTCGCCCAGGTGTTTTCGCCAACCTACCGATCAACGGCCGCCGGCGGGAGGGCGATCAGCTGAGCGCGCCCGCGATCCCGCAGATCAGCGAACCCAGCCGCGTGTCCGACACACAGCCGCTCGCCGGCTGGGGCTGCGTCGGGTCCGGTGCGGGCGACGAGGACGGCGGGGTGGGGGTCGCCGGCGAGGTGGGTTCCGCGGGCGAGGACGGCGCACCCGGTGGCACCTCGGGCGTCGGCGCGCCCGGCACCGGGAGCCCGGGCGCCGGCACCGACGGCACCGGAACCGGCGGGGTCGCCCTGCCCGGCCGGTTCACCGGCAGGACGACCTGGTCCGGCGCGGGCCGGGTGACCTCCGGAGCGGGCGGGACGACAGGAGTCTCGGCCGGCGGCGCGACCGCGGGCGGCCGGGCGCCGATCCCGAGCGCGATCGCCGGCGCGTCGTCGCTCAACCCGTTCAACCCGGGGCCCAGCGACCACGCCACACCCGCCGCGACCACCAGCGCCGCCCCGGCGGTCCCGATCTTCGCCTTCACTCCCATGCGCGCAGTTTAGCTTGCGCCGCAAGGCTTTCCGAGCAGTCAAATAGGTTACACCCGGACCGCGGCGAACCGCTCGGCCGCATCCCAGAGCTCCCGCTCGCGCCGCGGGTCGTAGGAATCCGGGGACGACGGGACGACCGCACCACGGTCCACATAGGACCCGCTCGGCGCGTCGATCGCACCGAGGACGACGTCGGCCAGGTAGCGACCCGCGGTGGCGGGGCCGGTCGCCCACGGCGTCCAGGTCATCGCGGGCAGGATCCGGCGCACCGCGAACCGGACGACCGGATTGGCGTCGCGGGTGAGTCCGGTGCCGGGCACGAACGCCGGGTTGTACGCCACGGCAGCGACCCCTGGCGGCAGGCGCCGCGCGTACTCGTGCACCAGGTGGATGGTGGCCAGTTTGCTCGTCGAGTACGCGGTGCGCCCCGCGGCCGCGCTCGACGGGTCCGGGAAGGCGCCGGGCCGCGCGAGCACGTCCGGGGACTGCCAGACCGGGCCGGGCACAAGCCCCAGGTTGTGGCGGAAGTCGCCGAAGTGGGTGTCGCTGGTGGTGATCACGACCCGCCCTGGGGTGGTGAAACGGTCCTGCAGCACGCGGACGAACACGTGGTTGGCGAGCACGTTGACCGTGAAGGTCGACTCGTACCCGTCCGGCCCCACCGTGAGCGCGTTCGTGTGCTGGACGCCCGCGTTCCCCACGAACGCGCGCAGCGGCGGCAGGTCACCGCGGTCCAGCCGGTCGCGGATCACGCTGGCGGCGTCCCGGACACTGCGCAGCGAACTCAGATCCGCGGTCACCGTGCCGTCGCCGAGGTCCGTTCGCGCGACGACGACCACGTGCGCATCGGGATCCCGCCGACGGATCTCTTCCAGGGCGACGCGCCCGATGCCGCGGCTGGCGCCGGTCATGACGATCGTGTGGCTCATGCGACCACCGTCCCGCCCGGCGCGGAGATCAGCCAGGGACCAGCAGTACCCACGCTGATCCGGCGGGGAACGGACAGAATGGACCCGTGACCACCCCCGACACCGGTTTCGGCAGGCTGGTGCGCGCCTGGCGCGACCGCCTGTCCCCGGCCGACGCCGGCCTGCCCGTCACGACCGGCCGCCGCGCTCCCGGCCTGCGCCGCGAGGAGCTCGCCCAGCTGGCCGGGCTGTCGGTGGACTACGTGCTGCGCCTGGAGCAGGGCCGCGCGAAGAACCCGTCGGCGCAGGTGGTCGGCGCGCTGGCGCGTGCGCTGCAGCTGTCCCGGTCCGAACGCGACCAGCTCTACCGCGCGGCCGGCCTCCTGCCGCCGCAGGACGGGACGGTGAACGTGCACGTGCCCGCGGGCGTCCAGCGTCTCGTCGCGCGCCTCGGCGACGTGCCGATCGGCGTGTTCGCCGCGGACTGGACGCTGGTCTGGTGGAACGCCACCTGGTCCGCCCTGTTCGGTGAACCGGGCACCGACCGGAACCTGGTGCGAGCGGTCTTCACCGGCGCCGCCCCGCCGGTGCGGCCGGAGCGCGGCGCGGAGGCGTTCGCGATGTCGCTCGTGGCCGACCTGAAGGACGCCGTGTCCCGCTACCCGGCCGACGCTCAGCTCGACCGCCTGGTGCGGGAGCTGCGCCGGACCTCGGGCGCCTTCGCCCGGTACTGGGACACGCAGACCACGGCGGCCGTGCACGAGTCCGAACGCAAGACGGTCACGCACCCCGAGGTCGGCGACATCCTGTTCGACTGCGACGTGCTGCTGGTGCCGGGCGCGGACCTGCGGGTGGTCACCTACACGACGGCGGCGGGCAGCGCGGACGCCGGCAAGCTGGACCTGCTGCGGGTCACCGGCGGGCGTCCGCTGACCACGTCCTAGAGGTCGTCGCAGGCGGCCCTGGCTCGGTTCATCGCCGCGTCGAACTCCGGTCCGGACGCCTCGAAGGTCCGCGTGACGATCTCGAGCGGCGCCTTCAACGCGTCGGCGAGGGCCTGGTAGCGCGGATCCTGCTCGGCTGCCGCCGCCGCGAGCTGCGACGCCGCGCCCCACCGCTGGAAACCGGCGTACAGGGTGCCGGGATCGAGCGACGTGGTGCGTTCCACTGCCGCGCAGGCCGCCTCGGCGTCCGACGCGGCAGCGCCCGGCGCGGAGCCGATCCAGACCAGCCCGACGACTCCCGCGCCGACTACGAGCCCCACCACGAGGGCGGTCACGACGAGCGGCCACCGGCGACGCGGCGGCGGGGCGGGATAGGGCTGGGCCATGGAAGTCCTTCCGTGGGCGGGCTGTCCTCGCATGGACGTGCCGCCACCGCGCCCGGTTCCGCCGCGCCGGGCGGGTCAGCGCACGGTCACGTTGCTCCGGTCCGGAACAGCGGCTCGTGACCGGCGGGCGCACGCGTCGCACGTCCGATCCGGTTGCCACGCCTTCGCCGCGGCACGCAGGGCACGCCGGAGACTGCGCGGCGAACGGACGGCGCCGGCCTCGTCGCGCAGGGGCGTGCCGAACACCTGGAGCCTGCGCTGCTTGCGCCCGCACGCGCACACCGTGCGGCGGTAGCACCGGAGCACAGCGGATCCGTTCGCCACCCGTACCCTGCCGCGCCAGATCATCCGTGCCCCCTCGTGTTCGTCGCTCCGGTGTGGAGACGGCGCACCCTCGCTCGGCATGTCGCCAAACGAACCGACACGTTCGGATGCGATCGGGGTCACAGCCCGGCGCGGTCAGGTGTGGCGGCGCCGCAGCCGCCGCCACGCCAGCTTGTAGGGGTCGACCTCGAGGACCCGCCCGGCGCGCACGTCCGTCCGGGCGCGGGCCAGCGCACGCCGGGCTTCCTGCACGTCGATGCCGCACTCACGGCACCGCGCGAAGAAGGCGCGCAACGCGTCGTTCCCACCCACCCGATGATGATCGTCCGCAGGGCCTTCCCAAAACGTTGATCAACTGATCGTGTCACCGACGATCGCGGTGCCCGCGTGCAGCGCCGCACGCGCTGGGCCTGCTCCCTGTGGAACCAGCGTTGACCGCGGTCCCGGCTCACCTCGACAGCCCACGCACACCGTGAGTAGCATCACCCTCGATGCGGGGTGGATCGCGCGAGGGGTGGTTCGGTAGTGGAGAGCCCGCCGGCGCACCGTCACGGCGACGAGGAACGTGAACGGACCACACAACCGGCGGGAGACGCGGTGTCCGCGGCGGTGACGACCCTCCTGACCCGCTGGCGGGCGCGCTCACACGAACTCGGCTGGCCCGCGGACCTCGACTGGGAGACCGACGCGGCGCCCGCCGTCGTCGAGGCCTGCCTGACCGGCAGCGGCCTGCTCCCCGCGCTGCGCGAACTGGCCGACCAGCGCCTCGGCTCGGCCGCCACGGACAGTGACTTCGAGCGCGACGTCGACGCACTCGCTTCGTGCCTGCCCGGGGCCACGCTGGGGCCCGCCCCCGCGGACCTGGTGGCGGCCGCCGCCCGCGCGGTGCGGGAGATCGTCGCCCGCGACGCACTCCTCGCGCACGGCACCGATCCCGTGACCGGGTTGCGGACCCGCTCCGCCTTCGTGCACGACCTGACCTCGCCCGGCTACGGCGACGTGGACCCGCACGTCGTGGTGGCGCGGTGGGAACCGGCGAAGGCGCCCTGGTCCGCGATGTCGGTGCGGACGACGATCGCCGACCACCTCCGGCCGCACCTCGGCCCCCGCGAATCCGCCGGATCCGTCGGCCCGTGCGACATCGCGGTGCTGGTGACGAGCCCGGAGCGGGCCGAGCAGCTGGGCGAGCTCCTCCGTGGCCTGCCGGGAACGCCGACGCTCACGGTGTCGATCGCCGGGTGGCCACGGGGCGCCGATCCCGCGCGGCGGGCCGAATGGCTGCTCGACCTCTTCCCGTCCCTGGTGGACGAACCGCTCATCTGAGCAACTCGCCGAGGTCCCGCGCGCAAAAATGGAGTAGCGTTACCGTTTCGTGATAAGCGCCCGCACGCGGTCGTGCCGTATCGGCTCGCCCAGTACAGCCGTTATCCGTAAAACCCGCCAATCACCCGTTGAGCGGACAGAACGCGAAATTATCCGCTCTCAGTAGTCCGAGTTCACCCAATCGGTTCGCCAAACCTGTAGTTGCATTCTTCACCTGGAAGTGCATTGGAGGAGGGGCTGATGGGTGACACCGCGACGCGGGAGCTGGCCGGCATGTCGGACGACGATCTGCTCGGCGAAGCTCGTGGGGGTGATCGCGAGGCGTTCGCGGTCCTGGTGCAAAGACACCAGGCCGCGGTCCTGAGATACGCGTGCTCGGTCGCCCGCTGTCCGGCGGACGCGCAGGACCTGACCGCCGACGCGCTGGTGCGGACGATGCTGGCACTGGAGGGCGGCGGCGGCCCGGCGACCAACTTCCCCGCCTACCTGCGGACCACGGTCCGCCGCCTGGCCATCGACCTCGGCGCGCGGAACGGGCGCGCCGTCGCGGCCGGCCTGTCCCCGGTCGTCGTCGAGCCGAGGACGCCGCCCCTGGACGAGCAACTGGAGGGCGACCGGAACCTCGCGGACGCGTTCGCGGCCCTGCCTGCCCGCTGGCGCCGCGTCCTCTGGATGGTCGAGGTGCTCGGGCACCGCCCTCAGGACGTGGCCGTCGAGCTCGGCATCGCGCCCGCCGCCGCGTGCTCGCTGCTGTGGCGGGCGCGGACGGCGCTGCGGCGGCAATACGAACTCCTCGCGTCCCGCGATTCGTGACCGCCGGATTTCATCACGCGTTTCATCAACCGTCCGCATTGTCCGGACTCCCCGGCGCAGGTATACCGGAAGAGAAAGCGTATTCCCGTCGACGGCCACGGAGGACCAACCCGGTGCGGATTTCGGTGCTGGGCAGCGGGATCGTCGGTCGCACCCTGGCCGCGCGGCTGGTCGAGCTCCGGCACCGCGTCGTGATCGGGAGCCGCGACCCCGGGCAGCCGCACATCACCCGGTGGGTCCGCGCGGCGGGCGAACTGGCACGGGCCGGCACCTACGCGGAGGCGGCGCGATCAGCGTCGATCGTGGTCAACGCCACCACTGGAACGGCCACTGTGGACGCTCTGCGCGCGGCGGGCGAGGCCGAACTCGCCGGCAAGGTGCTGATCGACGTGGCGAACCCGGTCAGCGACCCGGCGGCGGACCCGCCCCTGATGCGGACCGGCGAGCGCAGCCTCGGCGAGTCGATCCAGGCGTTGTTCCCGCAGACCAGGGTGGTCAAGGCGCTGAACACGGTGAGCCCGTCGGTGATGGTGAACCCGAAGCGCGTGCCCGGCGGGCACGTCGCGTTCCTCGCCGGCGACAGCAGGCAGGCCAAGACGATGGTGACCGGCCTGCTGCGTGAGTTCGGCTGGCCCGCGGACGCGATCGTCGACCTCGGCGACATCACCGGCGCCCGGTCGATGGAGATGCTGTTCCCGCTGCGGCAGCGGCTGAGCAGGTCCCTCGGGCACACCAACTTCAACCTCGGGGTCCTGCACGCCTGACGGCGCTAGGACGCCTGCCGCCGCTCGGCGTCGGGTTGCCCGGGCACGACGAGCAACCCCGCCCGGAACGCGAGGGCGACGGCGTGGGTGCGGTCCCGCGCGGCGAGCTTGCGCAGCACCCCGCGGACGTGGGTCCGGATCGTCTCCACCGACAGCAGCAGGCTCGCCGCGATCTGCGTGGTGCTGAGCCCTTCGGCGATGAGCTGCAGCACCTGGTACTCGCGCCCGCTCAGGGCGGGTCGCGGCGCGACCGGAAGTGGCTCCTCCCCCGCGATCTCCCGCGGCAACAGCAATCCCCGCAGCTGCCCGTCGACGTGGATCTGCCGGGTCGCTGCGGAGATCGCCTCGGTGATGCGCAACGGGTCGGCCGCGCGCGCGACCACCCCGCGCGCCCCCGCGCGCAGCAACTCGCCGAGGTGGGCGCGGTTCAACTGGCCGGGTTCCAGCAGCACCACCACCGCGACCGTGTTCCGCACCCCGGTCAGCAGCGGGATGAGCTGTGGCTGGCGGTTCACGCCCGCCCCGAGCAGGACGACGTCGGGGTGCGCGTGCTCGACCAGGCGGAGCAGGTCCGGCGCGGTGCCCGCGTGCCCGGCCCAGCGCATCGTGGTGCTGCGCCGGACCAGCGCGAAGAGCCCCTCGCGGAAGAGCGGAAGCGAGTCCGCCACCGCGACCCGGATGCCGGCTCTGCCGTGGACGGCGGAAGTCGTGGACAAGGTTGTTCCTCCTCTGGTTGCGGTTGTCAGCGCAGCAGCCGCCGGATCCCGGTGACCGGGCCGATCGCGTCGATGTCCGCGATCCGGACCGGCTCACCGGGGCGGGACGCGTGCACCGCACGCGACCCGTCGATCGCGACGGCGACGTGGCTGACGGGCTGGTAGTAGAAGACGAGATCGCCGGGGCGCACCTGGTCCCGCGGCACGGGGACACCCACCTCCGCCTGCGCTGCGCTCGTGCGCGGCACGGCCAGGCCGGCGGACCGGAACGCGGCCAGCACGAGGCCCGAACAGTCGTAGCTGCCGGGCCCCTCGGCGCCCCACACGTACGGTTTGCCGAGCTGCGCCAACGCGAACCGCACCACGCTCCCGGCGTCGCCCTCGCCAGCCGGTGGTACCACGTTCCCGCCGTCGCGCTCGGCGACCGGCGGCGGCGCGTCCACCCGGCGCTGCCGGCGCGACCGTGCCCGGCTCGCCACTGGACTACCAGCCCCCGTTCATCGACGGCGTGCCGTACCGGGCCAACGGCACCCCGGCCGCGCGATGC
>NZ_JBEXTZ010000123.1:0-21896 GCF_040614195.1 Amycolatopsis sp. NPDC006125 | reverse complement strand
TCGAGGTGTCCATGATGACCATGAACTGGGCGAGCGCGAGGAACCCCAGGGCCCACCAGCGGCGGGAGTCGGTTCTCATCTCGGTCTCCTATACCTATGGGGGGTATCCGTACGACCGAGAAGTTAGCCCTGCCGAAGCGGGCTGCGCAAGTACCCCCCAGGGGTATTTGTGTGATCCAGCTCCCTTGGGTGCGCGTTCGCTCAGCCGGCGCGGCGCATCGCGGGCTCGGGGATTCCCGGCGGGCGTGGTCGTCGCGTGTTCCGCGCTGCTCAGCCCCCGCAGCGCACCGTCGGCTCGGGGTCGTACCGCACCGTCCGCGTCGTGCGGCTGATTTCCGCTCCGCTCAGGTCGCGGACGATCCGCGTGTCCGTGGTCCGGAACCCCGGCTTGCCGCGGGCAGGCTGGCACGTGCTGCCCGCCGGCTTGGTGACCGTGTGCGGGTCGACGTAGTCGCCGCGCGGGCCGGGCACCGACTCGACCGTGACGTGCCTCGTGCCCCACAACCGGACGGTGATGGACTTCGGCGTCCAGATCGTCTGGATCGCCACCCCGGTCGGGAACTCGTTGGCGAACTTCAGGTCGATGACGCTGCTGCCGTCCGGGTTCTGGAAGACCGTCGCGTCGCGGCCGGCGGGGTAACGGCTGATGTAGTAGCTGTGCTCCTTGTGCTCGACGTCGGTCATCCCGGCGAAGTAGGCGGCGTTGTAGAGGGTGGTGGCGAACTGCGAGATCCCGCCACCCACCTCGCGCTCCGGCACGCCCTCCTCGATCACGCCGGCCTCCACGTACCCCTGCGCGGCCTCCCGCGGACCGGTGTAGCCGTTGAGGCTGAACGTTTCCCCGGGCAGCACGATCGCGCCGGACACCTTCTCGGCGACCACCCGGATGTTCACCCCGGAGTCCGGCGCGAAGTTGCCGGTGGTGAACTCGCCGATCACTTCGGTGATCCCGAGCTGCCCGGCCCGGTCGGTGGTGATCCTCGCCGGCACGGCCACGTACTGGGCATCGGTGGTCCGGTCACCGCCCGGGCGGATCGCCTCCAGCAACCCACCCAGGGTCTGGTCCCAGTCGACCGCGCGACCGTCGACCGACGGCACGACCGCGGGCCGGTCGTTGTCGAACCGCATTCGCGCGTCCTGACCCGGCTTCTCGGTCGGCGCGAGCTGATCGGCCAGAGCACCGAGCTTCGCGCGGTCGAGCCGCGGGAAGAGCGTGCCGTTGTCGCCGGGCTGGAACGTCAGCGCGGCGGCTATCTGCGCGGGCTCCAGAGCGACGTCCCGACTGTCACCGCGAACCGTCGCCGGCGCGGCGACAGCGGGCAGCGCGACCTCGTCGAGCGCCGCGCGCACACCCTCGGGTGTGGTCTTCGGCGGCAGGGGGAGCACCGGAGCCTGCACACGCTCCGCGGTGGCCCAGCCGGTGAGCAGCACCTCCTCGGCCCGTGCGGTGTCGAGTGCCTGCCCCGCCCGCGGATCGATCGGGACGGGGGTGGTCCCGTCGAACCGGATGCCGCCCTCCACCACCGGCCGGTCGACCGCCGCCCGCAGCTCGTCGAGGGTGGTGGTCAGGGCGCCGGGGTCCGCCTCGGCCACGACGGCGATCTCGCGGTCGCGGAACAGCGACACCAGCCGCGTCCACGGGTTCAGCGGCTGGGCACCGGCGGCGGCCACGGTCGCCCCGGTATCCACCCGCACCCCGGCCTCCGCGGGGACGAACGGGATCTGCCTGTCACCGGCGAGCACCTGAACCGGCCGGCCGAGGCGGGGCGTCAGCTCGTCCCGCAGCTTCTGCTCGGCCGCGGTCTCGCTCATGTCGCCGATCGCGACACCCGCCACCGTCGTCCCCCGGGGGACGTCACCGGAGCTCAGTGCCAGGTCGATCACGTACAGGACAGCGAGGACGAACAGGACAGCCGCCGCGGCGATCGTCGCGGGCCTGCGCCACCAGGGTTTCGGCGCGATCTCGCCGACGCGCGGCAGGTACTCGGTGGGCTCGGGCGTCGAAGGAACCACCAGGTTCGAGTTGACCAAAACGCCCGGTTCAAACGCGGCAGACCGGGTGATCGATGACGACGAGCACCGGTCGCCGGCGCTGCGGGCCGGTGTGCACGGGCCGTTGACCGGCTCAACGGAAGCCGTTGGCGCCTCATCGGTAGCCTCAAGATCGTGGTGTTCGATTCCGTTCGGTTCGACCTGCAGCCCTACGCCGGTTTCGACACTGACCGCTTCGTCCGGCGGACGTTCTGCAGCTGGACGCACCTGGGCTGGCGGTCCCTGCTCGTCCAGCGGTTCGAGCACGTCCCGGTCGCCGAGGACCTCGCGCTGCCCGGCGCCGCGGACCTGCACCTCGTGCTCCCGCTGTCCGGGTGGGCGGAGATGGAGAGGAGCGCCGGCGGCAAACCCGTGCGTGTGCCCTGGATTCCGGGGCGGCTCCAGCTCGGCGTTCCGCACCAGCCGTCCCTCTCCCGCTACCGCGGGGACGAGTCGATGCGGAGCGTCCAGGTGCACCTCCCGCGCGACACCGTCGACACGGTCGCGGCGCAACTCGGTGGCACCGTGGATCACGAGGCCATGGCGGCGTCTCTCACCGAGGGGGACCCGCTGCTCGAAGCGGCCGTCCGGGCGATCGGATTTCCCGGCGAAGCGGGCGAGTTGTACGCCGAGTCCGCCGGCGCCTTCCTGACCACACACCTGCTCACCCGGCACGGACGACTGCGCACGGACCGCGCTCCGGCGCGGGAGGACACGCGGGTGCGCGCGGTCGTGGCGTTCATGCGCGAACGGCTCGCCGAGCCGGTCACGTTGACCGATCTCGCGGCCGAGGCGCACCTGTCCGTCTACCACCTCGTCCGGGTGTTCCGGAACGCGACGGGGGAGACCCCGCACCGGTTCCTCACCCGGCTGCGGATCGAGGAAGCGAAACGGCTGCTGCGGAACACCGACCTGGCGCTCGACGGGATCGCCCGGCGGTGCGGTTTCGCCGGCCCCGGCGCGCTGTCCACCGCGTTCCTGCGCCACACCGGCGTGCGTCCCTCGGTCTACCGCAATTCCTGACCGGCACACCGCAATTCCGGGGATGGGCCGGGCACGAGCGCCGGTCCTACGGTTTCCCGCATGGTGCCCGAGCCCTTCGAGATCCACGTCGCCGACCACGACCTGGCCGACCTTCGTACGCGACTGGACCACGTGCGGCTGCCCGAACCCGAGACGGTGCCGGACGCGACGCAGGGGCTCGAGCTGCGGCGGCTCACCGCACTGATCGACGAGTGGCGGCGGCACGACTGGCGCGCGACCGAAGCCCGGTGGAACGCGATCCCGCACTACCGGGTGCATCTCGACCGGCTCGGGATCGCCTTCTGGCACGTCCGTTCGCCGGAGCCGTCCGCGCTGCCGCTGCTGTTGACCCACGGCTGGCCGGGTTCCGTGCTGGAGTTCGAGCAGGTGCTCGGGCCGCTCACCGATCCGGTGGCGCACGGTGGGTCCGCGCGCGACGCCTTCCACGTGGTCGTGCCCGCGTTGCCGGGATTCGGGTTCAGCGACCGGCCGGCTGAGCCGGGGTGGCACCCGGGTCGCACCGCACGGGCGTGGGCGGAGCTGATGACGGTGCTCGGTTACCCGCGGTTCGCGGCGCACGGCGGGGACTGGGGCGCCCACGTGAGTACCGAACTGGCCCGCTGCTTCCCCGAACGCGTCGCCGGGCTGCACCTGACGATGCCGGTGGCCTCGCCCATGCCGGACGACCGCATGGCACCGACCCCGGACGAACAGCGGATGCTGGACCGCCGTGACCGGCACCTGGCCGACGGCTACGGCTTCGGGATGCTGATGGGCACGCGGCCGCAGACGATCGGCTACGCCCTGCTCGACTCACCCGCCGGACTGGCCGCCTGGCTCGGCGAAAAGTTCGCGGCCTACGCCGACGCCGACGGCGTGAGCCTGACGCAGCAGCTCGACACGATCGCGCTGTACTGGCTGACCGGGACCGGCGCGTCCAGTGCCCGGTGGTACTGGGAAGCGCTCAGGTGGGTGCCGCGCAGCGCGGAGGAGGAGAACGCACTGCCGATCACCGTGCCCACCTTCTGTTCGTTGTTCCCCGCCGAACCTTGGCCCACCGCCCGCCGTTGGGCGGAGCGGCGATACCGGGACTTGCGCACGTGGCACGACCTGGACCGCGGTGGCCACTTCCCCGGGCTGGAGCAACCCGCCCTTCTCGTGTCCGAGATCAGGGCCGCGTTCCGCGAGGTGCGCGACCGCACGACAGAATGAGGAAACCGGAGAATGCAGTCCTACGACGTCACCGCCGAGACCCCCGCGCCGCCGTCGGTGGTGTGGTCCCTGCTGCTCGACGCGCGCAGCTGGCCGACCTGGTCCGCGGTCGACGCACTGGAAGCCGGCCAGTCGGAAGGCCTGTCCGCCGATGGCCGGGACGAAGTCGGCGCGGTTCGCGCGTTCCGCACCGGGAAGGTCGTCACCAAGGAGCGGATCACCGAACTGGAACCCGGCCGCCGGTTCGCCTACGAGGGCGTGGAAAACCCGCAGCTGACCGACTACCGGGCCGCGGTCGAACTGCGGGAACTCCCCGGCGGCGGAACGCGCATCCGGTGGCACGGCACGTACCGGGCCCGGCGGGGGATGGGCTGGTTCATGCGGCGGTACCTCCGCCGTTTCATGGGCAGGATGGCGGCGGGGCTCGCCGAGCACGCGGCCACGGTGAGCCGCTAGGCCCCGTCCGGCCGAGACGCGCCGCCGTCGCCGCCGAACGTCGGCTTCTTGTCGTTCCCGGGAACGAAGACCCACCGGTCGTCCATTCGCGACCTCAGGCGGCCGGGGTGTCGAGGTCGGACATGTCCAGGACGAATCGGTAGCGGACGTCGCCGGTGGCGAGCCGGTTCAGGGCGGTTTCGACCTTGCTCGAGGGAAGGACTTCGACGTCGGCGGTGATGCCGTGCTCGGCGCAGAACTCGAGCATCTCGGCGGTCTGCCGCAGCCCACCGGTTCCGGAGGAGGTGAGCTTCTTGCGCCCGGCGCCGAGCTCCCAGAGCCGCGGGCCGGTCAGCAGGGGATTGCCCAGGACGCACAGCGTGCCGTCGAGGCCGAGCATGCCGATCAACGGCGTGAGCTCGTGGTCACCGGAGATGGTGTCGAGGATGAAGTCGAACCGGCCCGTCGCGGCCGAGACCTGGGCGTCGTCGGTGGTCACGAGCAGATCGGACGCCCCGAGGCGCCGGGCGTCGGGCTCCTTGGCCGTGCTGCGGCTGAGAACGGTGACCTCGGCGCCGAGCGCGGCGGCGAGCTTCACGGCGAGGTGCCCGAGCCCGCCGAGACCGGCGACGGCGACGCGGCTCCCGGGGCCGACGCCCGCGGCCCGCATGGGCTCCCAGACGCTGACACCGGCGCACATGAGCGGCGACGCGGCCGCGGGGTCGAGCCCGTCGGGCAGGTGGAACGCGAACTTCTCGCGCAGCACGTACTCGCGGCTGTAGGCGCCTTTCGTCGGGGTGCCGTCGACGCGGTCGGTGCCGCCGTAGGTGGTCGTCGCGCGGTTGTAGCAGTAGTTCTCCTGCCCGGCCAGGCACATGGCGCACTGGCCGCACGAGTCGACGATCGTCCCGATCGCGACCCGCTCACCGACCGCGAACCGGGTGACCGCCTCGCCGACGGCGACCACGACGCCGGTCGCCTCGTGTCCGGGGACGAGGTCCTTCTCGCCGAGCATGCCGTGGATGCGGTGCAGGTCGCTGTGGCAGACGCCGCAGTAGTCGATCCGCACGGCGATGTCGTCCGGCCGCAGGTCGCGCCGCTCGATGGTGACGCGAGTCAGTGCGTTGGTGGCGGGGTCGAGGCTCTGCCACCCGGTCGTGGTCCTCATGAGCGGTCCTTCCAGTAAAACGGAATCTCGATTCACCATAACACGATACGGAAGATGGATTCCGCTTTAGTACACTCGATGGCGATGACCCCACGGACGAACGCCTCGAACACGCGCCGCGCACCGCGCCGGGACGCCTTGCGCAACGACGAGATCGTCATCAACGCGGCGCGCGCGGTCTTCGCCGAGCAGGGACCGCAGGCGAGCATGGAGGCCATCGCGTCTCGTGCCGGCCTCGGCGTCGGCACGATCTACCGGCGGTTCGCGGGCAAGGGCGAACTCCTCGACGCCATCGCGCGGCTTTTCGTCGAGGAGATGGACCAGGCCGCCGCGGCCGCACTCGCGGACCCGGACCCCGCCGCCGCTCTCGAGCGGTTCCTCGAGTTCGTCGGGACCTTCAACGCCGAGAAACGCCGCTACGCCGCCGCACTGACCGAACGCGTCGCCGAGGACGCCGTGAGCGCGCGGACCGTGGACCGGGTCCGGCAGCTCACGCGGAAGGCGGTCGAGGCGGGGGTTCTCGCGCCGGACGTGACCGGCGACGACATCAAGGCGCTCATCGTCGCGCTCCGAGGGGTGGTCGCGGCCTCGCCGGACGGCGACGACGCAGGCTGGCGTCGCTTCCTCCGCATCCACCTCGCCGGGCTGCGCCCCGGCCGCTGACCTGGCCCTGCCCGTGACCGTCCGGGTCCTCGGGCATCCTGGTCGTATGGACAACCCGCCCAGCGATGACGAGGCGCGCCTGTTCGCGGCCCTGCCGGGGGAGTGGACCATCACCAGGAACCTCCCCGGCACCGGCCGGATGACCGGGTCGGCCCGGTTCCGCCCCGCGGGGCCGGATCTGCTGCACTACCGCGAGGACGGGCAGCTCGCCCTGGACGGCGGGCAGGTCCTCGACGTCTACCGCGAGTACCAGTACCGGCTGGAGCCGGGGCAGATCCGCATCTGCTTCGCCGAGCCGGGGCCGCCGCGGACGTTGCACGTGCTCCGCCTCGACCAGGCCGCCGCGTCCGACGTGCACCTCTGCGGCCGGGACACCTACGCCGGCCACTACGAGTTCCCGGACGAAAACCGCTTCACGGTCCGGATGCGGGTCACCGGGCCGGAGAAGGACTACTCGATCGAGACGGTTTACGAGCGCGCCCGCTGAGGAGTCACAGCGCGCGGGCCAGCAGCATCGTGCCCATCACGAGCATCGTCACCGCGACCAGCACGTCCAGCGCGCGCCACGCGCCCGGCCGGGACAGCACCGGGCTGAGCAGCCGCGCGCCGTAGCCGAGGCAGGCGAACCACGCCAAACTCGCGGCCATCGCGCCGAGCCCGAAGATCCAGCGCAGGTCCCCACGGTCCGCGGCGACCGAACCGACCAGCAGCACCGTGTCGAGGTAGACGTGCGGGTTCAGCCAGGTCATCGCCAGGCAGGTGAGCACCGCAGCCCCGATCGAGCCGGCCGCGGCGCCCGTCGTCGTCAACCCGGTGGCCGCCGGGCGCAGCGCGCGCCGCCCGGCGAGGACGCCGTAGCCGATCAGGAAAGCACCGCCGGCCAGGCCGACCACGGTGAGGGCGGCCGGCCACGCGGTCACCACCGCGCCCAGCCCGGCCACCCCGAGCGCGATCAGCACCGCGTCGGACGCGGCGCAGATCGCCACGACGGCGGCCACCGCGTGCCGCCGCACGCCCTGGCGCAGGACGAACGCGTTCTGCGCGCCGATGGCCACGATGAGGGACAGGCCCGTGCCGAACCCGGCCAGACCTGCGGAGAGGACGTTCACGCAACCCACGCTAAGCAGCGGCGGACGCGCAGTACAGCTAAAGATTTTTACGTATCATTAGCGCGCGTGATGACCGAGTTGCCCATCGACCAGGTGCGGACGCTGCTCGCGGTCGTCGACGAGGGCACGTTCGACGCCGCCGCCGCGGCCCTGCACGTCACCCCGTCCGCGGTCAGCCAGCGGATCAAGACCCTGGAGCAGCGCGTCGGCCGGGTGCTGCTGATGCGCACCAAACCGGTGCGGCCGACCGAGTCCGGGCAGGTCGTCGTGCGGTTCGCACGCCAGCTCGCCGCGCTGAACCAGGACGCGCGGCGGGAACTGGGGATCGACGGCCAGCCCGGCCCCGCGCGCCTGTCCATCGCGGTGAACGCCGATTCGCTCGCGACCTGGTTCCTGCCGGCGATCACCCGGGTGCCGCGGGATCCGCCGGTGTGCTTCGAGCTGTACCGCGAGGACGAGACGCGGACCGCCGAGCTGCTGCGCGAGGGGCGGGTGATGGCGGCGGTGACCTCGTCGCCGGACCCGGTCGCCGGCTGCCTCGTGCGCCCGCTGGGGCTCGCCCGTTACCTGCCCGCGGCGAACCCGGACTTCGTGGCCCGCCACCGGTCGGGCCGGCTGCGGCGGTGGCTGCCCGGCGCACCGGTGATCGTCTTCGACCAGGCGGACGAACTGCAGGACCGCTTCGTGCGCGCACTGTCCGGTGTGGACGCCGCGGAGGACCGACACCACGTGCCCACCTCGGAGGGCTTCCGCGACGCCGTGGCGGCCGGCCTGGGCTGGGGCCTGGTCCCGGAGCCGCAGGCCCGGCCGTTGCTGGAGTCCGGCGCCCTCGTCGAACTCGAACCGGGCCTGCACTGGGACGTGCCGTTGTACTGGCAGCAGTGGAAACTGGACGTGCGCGCGCTGGCGCTCGTCGCGGACACGATCACCGCGGCGGCCGCGGAGGCGCTGCACCCGCTACCGTCCTGAGTGGACGATCAGGGGCGCCAGGTCGGGTCGCGGCCGATGAAGGCCATCAGCTGGTCCTGCGGCGAGGCGTCGTCGGCCACGGGCACCGCGGGACCGTACTGCCCGCTGTCCCGCAGGAGCTGCTCGATCGGCCGCATGGCGGCGAGCGCGGCGGCGCACCGGTCCTGGCCGAGGTCGGGTTCGCGGCCGAGCGCCTTGGCTAGGTCCCAGGTGTGCATCCAGACGTCGGCCGTGTAGAATTGGTCGATCGCCTCGTCCACGGGCTTGTCGCCGGTGTGCGGGTTGCTCAGCACGCGCCCGGCCGGGTCGTCGAGGATCGCCTGGATCTCGGCGGCGTGCTGCTTCCAGGCGGCGGCCGGGCCGGCCGCGACGTCCAGGGCGGGGAGTTCGATCCCGGCGCCCCGCAGGAACCCGCGGGACCACTCGACGAGGTGCTTCACGACGTCGAGTGCGGTCCACCCGGCGACCGGGCTGGGCCGGGTCCAGTCGCCGGGGCCCGCGGACTCGACCAGCTCGGTGAAGCGGGCCGCGTCGTGCGCGTGCTGCTGGGCAGGCGTCATCTCAGGCTCCCTTGGCGAGCAGTGCGTCGAGCTTCTCGTAGCCCTCGTTGACCCCGACGTCCATGCCGCTGGACAGGATCCCGTCGCGGGTCTCGAAGTCCTTGACCACGCTGAGCGTCGTCAGCCGCGTGCGCCCGCCCTCGAGCGCTTCGAAGGTCAGCGTTTCCAGCGCGACGCCGTCGGGTTCGCCTTCGTAGGTGAAGGTCCACACGATCCGCTCGTCCGGCCGCACCTCGTGGTAGCTGCCGAAGAACGACGCGATCTCCTCGCCGTCGCGGTCGTTGGCGAAGGCCCACTCGCCGCCGGTGCGGGCGTCCCACTTGGTGACCCTCGTGGTGACCGAGTGCGGCCCGATCCACTGCGCGAAGAGCTCGGGGTCGACGTGCGCGCGGAACACCTGCGCGGGTGGCGCGTCGAACTCGCGGACGATCTCGATCGTCGGGACCTTCTCGGCCGCGACGATGCGGGCTTCCTGCCGGGTGCTGGTCATGATGCGTCCTCCTGGGGCTGGTCCGTCTCGGACATGCGGGACAGCACGGCGTCCAGGCGCCGGTACCGTTCCTCGGCCGTGCGGCGGTAGCGCTCGATCCACTTCGTCATCAGGTCGAACACCTCCGCGTCGAGGTGGACGGGCCGCCGCTGGGCGACCTTGCTGCGTGTCACCAGGCCGGCTTCCTCCAGCACCTTCACGTGCTTGGAGATCGCCTGGAGGCTCATGTCGTACGGCTCGGCCAGCTCGCCGACGGTCGCGTCGGCGGCGGCCAGCCGGGCGACCAGGTCGCGCCGGGTCGGATCCGCGAGGGCCGCGAAGACGCGGTTGAGCTGCTCGGTCGTCTCGTCCACCTTGGTTCCTCAACTACTTGGTTGAGAAAGACAGTAGGCGCCTCGGCGGGACGTTGTCAACCAGGAGGTTGAGAAAGGCGCGCCCAGTGCCGGAGATAGCACCGGGGCTGATCACGTAGTGGCGATACATCGTGGTCGCAGGACGGGAAGTCGCCGCAGCGGACTTCGCCCGGGAATGTGCGGTCTAGCGTTCCAGATTTGCGGCGCGGTTTCGCCACTGGCGCTCGCGCGGGAATTGCGGAACGGTTCCGCGACATCGGCGACTATCGCCCCTGTCACCGGTTACGGATCGGAGCAACGCATTCAAACGGGGTGACGGGCGTCTCGCCGCGGGAGTGCCGCTCCGGGCGCCCCGCGAGCTGATCCTGAACGCCATTCACCCCGTCGCGTAACCTCCCGGGCGCCTCGAATCGGCCTCGATCGGGCCGAGTAGCAGTGGTGTTACCGAGCGGTAGAAACGTGGCCTGAGCTGCAGAAACAACGGTCCGGCAAGATCGAGCCCCACCCCCTCAAACTGTGTGCTCAGTCACCGTTTGGTGATATCTCCGTTGCGCGTTCGTAATCTGGCTGAGGCCTCGCGGGAACCTGGAAATCCCCCGTTCCGCATCCCGTGAAGCCCCCGCCGGCCTGGCCCCCGACAGGGTCGGCGTGGTTGAACGTCAAGCAAGGAGACCTCCCGTTCATGGGAAGCCACAATTCCACTAACCGTGCTCCCCGAAAGGCGGCCCTGTTTTCCCCGGACAGGTACCGCCCGCGGCACGCAGCCAAACCGAAGAACCTCGGCCGGATCAGCACGCGCACGTCCGTTTCGGCGGGCCTGCTCATGATGTCCATGGCCGGCTCCGCCAGCCCGCTCGCCATGGCGAGCACCGGCGGCGAAGCCGTTCCCCCGGCGCCCGTCGCCGGCGCTGCCCCGGTCGCCGACGCAACCCCGGCCCTCCCGGTCCTCGGGCCGCCGTCGACGTGGATCGTCACCACGCCGGCGACGGTCCTGGACATCCCCGCCGCCCCCGAGACCGCCGCCCCCGAGGCGGCCGCGACGGAGACCGGCGCCGCGGAAACCCCCGCCGCGGCGCCGGCTCCCGCCCCGGAGGTCTTCGACACCACCGGCGACGAGCTCGCCGGCTGGATCAACGAGGCCATCCGGGTCATGCGGGCGCAGGGCGTGCCGGTCGACGGCGGTGACGTGCAGGCGATCCGCACGATCATCGACAAGGAGTCGAGCGGCAACCCCCAGGCCGTCAACCGCTGGGACAGCAACTGGCGCGCAGGTCACCCCTCCAAGGGGCTGATGCAGTGCATCGACTCGACCTTCAACGCGCACAAGCTCCCCGGCTACGACGACATCTTCAACCCGGTGCACAACATCATCGCCGGGGTGCGCTACACCATCAGCCGCTACGGCGGTTTCGACGGTCACCCCGGACTGAAGTCGATGCTCAAGGGCAGCGGCTACCGCGGTTACTGACGACGACGGGCGCCCGTCCACTCCGGACGGGCGCCCGTCGTGTCAGCTCGACATGTACGCCCGCCAGCCGCCGTGCGCGGTGATGTCCCTGGTGGGGTCCGCGCACGCGGTGTCGGCCACGAAACCGAGCACAGTGGACCCGTCGTCGAGCGTCAACTGGCCCAGGTGCAGGGGCGGTGCGATCGTCGGCAGCAGTGCGCCGATCGCCGCCTCCGGCAGGTCCCACACCTCCAGCTCGATCCCGTCCGCCGGGCCGTCTCCCGTGTGGAGCAGCCCCGGCCGCGGGAACGGACCGTCCACTGTGTACATGCGGTGGCCGGGTCCGGTGCGGGCCCGGCTGTGCAGCACCCCGCCCAGCCGCACCAGGTCGCCGTTCGCGGGCTGGCCGGACAGGTGTGCGCCCGCGACGGCCAGCAGCGTGCGCGCGGAGGGTGGCGCCACGGTCTCGCCCGTCCATCGCGCGGCCAGGTGCAGCAGTGGGCCGTCCGCGAACGCCGGCGCGAGCAGCTGCACCCCGAACGGCAGCCCGTCGGCCCGCGACCCGGCAGGCACGGCGACCGCGCACAGGTCGAGCAGGTTCGCCATGTTCGTGAACGTGCCCAGCCGCGTGTTGACCCCGACCGGGTCGGCCGCGACCTCAGCCAGCGTCGGGTGCCCCGGCGTGACCGGCAGCAGCAGCGCGTCCGCGCCGGTGAAGGCCCGCTCCGCGAACCGCCGCAACCGGGCCAGCTCGTGCAGGCCCGCGAAGGCGTCCGCGCCCGAGTACCGGTCCGCGCCCCGCACGATGCCCCGCACCGTCGGGTCCACACCCGGCCCGTCGAGCAGGCGCCCGAACGCCGCCAGCCGCTCGGCCACGAACGCCGCCTCGTAGAGCAGCCGCGCGGCCGCCAGGAACGGCGTCACGTCCACCCGCACCACGTGCGCGACCCGCGCCGCGTGCGTGAGGGCGTCCAGCCACGCCGCTTCGTGCTCCGGATCCAGGTCGAGCGGTCCGTCCGGCACCGCGATCACCCGCATCCGGCGCGCGACGCCCGGCGGCAGCAGCGCGGGCGCCGGCCGCGACCACGGATCGACCTCGTCGAACGCCACCAGCGCGTCCAGCACCGGCCGTGCCTCGGCGACCGTCCTGGTCAGCGTGGTGATGCAGTCCAGCGACGGGCACGCGGGCAGCAACCCGCGCGTGGAGACCAGCCCGCGGGTCGGCTTGACCCCGACCAGGCCGTTGAACGCCGCCGGGACCCGGCCGCTGCCCGCGGTGTCCGTGCCCAGGGCGAACGGCACCACCCCGAGCGCGACCGCCACCGCGCTGCCCGAACTGCTCCCGCCGCTGACGTGCGCGGGCGAGAAGACGCTGTGGCACGCGCCGTAGGGGGAGCGGGTGCCGACCAGGCCGGTGGCGAACTGGTCCAGGTTGGTCTTGCCGATCGGCACCGCGCCGCGGTCCAGCAACCGCTGTACGGCGAACGCGTTCGCCGTCGCCGGCGTGTCCCGCGCCGGGCACCCGCCGGTGGTCGGCGCCCCGGCGACGTCGATGTTGTCCTTCACCGCGAACGGAATCCCGGCCAGCGGGCCGTCCGTGGTGGACTGAACCCGGTCCTCGTCCAGCAGCGAGATGAACGCGGGCTGGTCCACCTCCCGCGCCGCCTTCAAGGCAACCAGCGGAGTCAACGATCCCACCTCTCCCGTTCGGCGTCGAACGCCGCCTGCCTGCGTTTGCGGAACAACGCGATCTCCTCGCGGTGCTTCGACTCCAGCTCGTCCACTTCGGACAAGGAAAACTTCGCTGGGCTCGTCTCCAGCCCGGATCGTCCGGCCTTGACGTCGGCCCGCAGATCGGCGAGTTCCTCCGCGGTGACCGGCGTGAACCGCAGACGGTCGAACTGGCGCAGCAACCACGGTGGCTCGGCCGAACCCGGCACGTGCCGCCACACCGGGACCGTCCGCCCCACCAGCTGGTAGCCACCGGGGCCTTCCATCCCGTACACGCACAGGTACGCGCCGCCGATGCCGACGGCGTTCTGCGGCGTCCACGTGCGCGCCGGGTTGTACTTCGTGGTCACCAGCCGGTGCCGCGGATCGATCGGCAACGCCACCGGGGCGCCCAGGTAGACGTCGCCCAGCCCGATCACCAGGTAGGTCGCCTCACGCAGGATCCGGAACACGTCGTCCCGCACCGGCAGGTCGTTGATGCGCCGGATGAACTCGACGTTGTCCGGGCACCACGGCGCGTCCGGCCGCACCGAGCGCGTGTACCGCGCCATCGCCTCGTGCGCGGCCGGGTGATCGAACGCGATCGGCAGCGTCACCTCCCGCACGTCGAGCGTCACCCCGGCCGGATCGGGCACCGCACCGGCCAGCTCGTCGAGCAGCCCGGCCAGCCGCTCCAGCGGCAGACGGTCCGGATCCACCTGGACCAGCAGCGAGCGCACGCCCTCCACGATCTCGGTCACCCCGCCGGTCGCCGACGCGCGCAGCGCCTGGGCGAGCAGGTGCACCCACACCCGCACGTGCAGGTCCAGCACCGCCGGCCCGGCCTCGACGAGCAGGTGGTGGTCGCCGGCTCGGCGCATCACCACCGCCGGATCCGCCCGCTCCCGCAGGAAACCGTGCTCCCGCAACAACTCCGCGCGCGGCGCGGGCAGCACCGGCGCCGGAGCGGGCGTGCCCGCGAACTCGGCCGCGACGGCTGCCCGCGGATCGGCCAGCAGTGCCGCCCGCTCCGCGTTGATCGCCTCCGCTTCCGCCGGTGACACCAGCACCAGCCGCACCGGGTCGCCCGGCCGGGCCTGCGCGAGCTTCCAGCGGTCCGCGCGGATCACGGTGAACGGCACCACGAACCCGCCGAGGCTCGGGCCGTCCGGGCCGACCACGACCGGCGTGTCGCCGGACAGCATGATCCCGCCCACCGGGTAGGCGCTGTCGTGGATGTTCGACGGGTGCAGGCCCGCCTCGCCGCCGTCGCGCCGCGACCACTTCGGCGGGGGACCGGTCAGCCGCACCCCCGTGCGGTCGGCGCGGTGGTCGACCGTCCACGGTGTTTCCAGCAGCTCCCGCGCGCCCTCCTCGGTGAGGTACTCGGGAGCGCCGTGTGGCCCGGCCAGCACCCGGACCGTCCACTCGGACCCGATGCGGGGCAGGATCGGTGCCACGTCCATCGGTGCGCCCAGGTTCTCGGTGCGTCCGACGGTCAGCTCGTCCCCGGCGGCGAGCGCGCGGCCGTCCAGCCCGCCGAAGCCGCCGAGCAGGAACGTGGCGCGGCTGCCGAACACCTCCGGCACCCGGATCCCGCCCGCGACCGCGAGATAGGCGCGCATACCGGGGCCGTCGCACGGGCCGACGTCGAGCACCGACCCCGCCGCCACCGGCGTGACGATCCCCGGGCGCAGCGGACGGCCGTCCACCGTGGCCCGGTGCGCCGCACCGGTCAGGCACACCATGGTGCGCCGGTCGAAGCCCAGCACCGGCCCGGTGACCACCGCCTCCAGGCCGGCCGCGTCCGGCGGGTTGCCCACCGCGGCGTTGGCCAGCGCGAAGGACAGGTCGTCCCACGCGCCCGACGGCGGCACCCCGACGTCCCACATGCCGCCCCGGCCCGTCAGGTCCTGCACCGTCGTCTGCGTGCCTGGCGTCAGTACCTCCACGGTCACCACCAGCCCAGCAGCCGCACCGGCGTCGGGTTCCAGCCGTTGCACGGGTTGTTCAGCTGCGGGCAGTTGCTGATCAGCACGTACAGGTCGCGCTCGGCGCGTACCTCGACGTACTTGCCCGGCGCGGACAGGCCGTCCTCGAACGTCAGCCCGCCCTCGGCGGTCAGCGGCACGTTCATGAAGAAGTTGATGTTGTGCCCGAGCTGCCGCGCGCCGATGCCCACCTGCGCCCCGTAGCGCAGGAACGTCTCCCGGCAGGCGTGCTGATGACGGGTGTGCTCGCCGTACCGGACCACATTGGACTCCTGTGCGCACGCCCCGCCCAGGGTGTCGTGGCGGCCGCAGGTGTCGGCGGTGATCGTGGCCAGCACGTCCAGGTTCACCGACAGCAGGCGCGACCCGGTGGTGAGGTAGGCGCTGCCCTGCTCCCGCACGGTGTCCATCGCGCTGTAGCGGTTGTCGATGTCGGCGGCGTCGTAGAACAGGGTGTCCACGGCCTGGTTGCCGTGCAGGTCGACGATCCGGAACGTGCCGCCGGCCGGGATGGTGCCGAGGAAACCGTCACCGTCGGCGACGGTCGTGTCGAGGGCGGCTTCGGTGATCGTGCCGGTCATGCCAGCACCTCCCGGGCGGCTCGCAGGGCGCGGGTGCTCTCGTCGCGGAACGTCCACGACGGATCGTCCTCGCCGGGGTCGGGAGCGGGCCGGACCTCGGCCAGCACGCCGCCGGGGTTCCACTGTGGATCGAGCGGGTGCGGCGACGTGGACAGGACGACCAGCACGTCCATCTCCGCCCGTAGGGCCACCCAGTCGCCCGCCGACGCGTGTCCGGGCGCGAAGGTCAGCACGCCCTCGCCGGAGATCGCGACCTTGCTGAAGAAGTTGACACACGCGTGCAGGTCCGCCGGCCCGCGGCCGTGCTTGCGCAGCTCGCTCAGGAAACCGTCGCGGGCGGACCGGCGCCACGCGTTGCGATCGGCCGAATAGGACGAGGGACCGTACTGCGCGACGTCGACGGAGTGGCCACTCAGCGCGTCGTGCCAGTCCAGGGACGACCCGGTGACCGAGCACAACGCGGTGCCTCGATCGGACATCAGCACCATCGGCGCGTGGATCCGGGCGCTCATCTGCGCTTTCAACGTGTCCGGGACGTTGAGCCGGTCGACCGGGTGGTGCGCGGCGAACAGCAGCGTCGAGCAGTTCGCGCCGTCGCCGGTGGCGGTCAGCTTCAGCTCCCGGCCACCGCGGACCAGGACCGACCAGGCGGCGCCGCCGGGGATCTCGTGGGACAGCAGGACCTCGCTCACGCGGCACCCTCCAGAACCGGCGCCAGCGCGGGGCGGCGCGCCTGCACTGCGTACGCTAGTGCGCCGACGAGCAGCGTGCCGGCGAGGAACAGAGGAGCGAACCACTGCAGGTACGGGTGCCCGCCCTCGGGATCGAACACCTCGGCTCGCGGCCAGCCCAGGTTCACCGCCATCGCCGCGCCCCACACCACCGCGAGCACGTTGACGACCACACCCCAGCGGCCGAGCCCGAAGTAGCCCGGCGCGGCAGGCAGCTCACCCCGCAGGCGGCGGATCAGCAGCGGCAGCGTCACCATCAGGTAGGCCAAGTACAGCAGCATGATGCAGACGCTCGCGACGGTCGTGAACAGCGCGGGGTTGCCGATGTTGATCAGCAGCACCGCCGCCGCGACGACCGCGACCACGACCGAGGCGCGGACCGGGGTGCCGGTGCGCGGGTTGACCTTCGCCAGGCCGCCGGCGAAGGGCAGGACGCGGTCGCGGGCCATCGAGAACACCATCCGGGTGGCGGCGGTCTGGATCGCCAGCGTGCACACCGTCACCGCGATCGCGACGTCCACCAGGAAAACCCGGCCGAGCGTATCGCCGAGGCGGCTCATCAGCACCCCGGGCAGGCCCAGTGCCGGGTCGCCGAGGCTGCCGTCGGTGACGCTGCCCGCGGCCATCAGGGTGGCCAGCAGCATGAGCGCGCCGCCGAGACCGGAGATCAGCACCGCGCGCAGGATGGTGCGCGGCGTGGTGCGGCGCGGGTTGTGCGTCTCCTCGGACAGCTCGCCCGCGCTGTCGAAGCCGACCAGCACGTAGGCGGCCATCAACCCGGACACCGCGAACGCCCACAGGTAGCTGTGGCCCTCGACGCCCTGCGTCTGCAGCACCACGCCGGGGCCGCGCTCGGCGCGGGAGAACAACGCGACGCACAACAGCGCGACGCCGACGAGTTCGCAGGTGACGCCGACGCTGTTGACGACCGACATCAGGCGCACGCCGATCGCGTTGATCGCCGTGGTGACGGCCAGCAGCAGCACACCCAGCAGGACGGCGTTGGCCGCGCCGGTGGGGGAGGTCAGCGCGGAATCGCCGGGGATCAGCTGGAAACCGGACCAGACCGGCGGCAGCACGACCTGCAGGGCGATCGCGGCGCCGGCGAGGGTGACCGTCTGGGCGACGATCATCAGCCAGCCCGCCGTCCAGCCCCACAGCCGCCCTCCGAGACGGCTCGACCACTGGTAGATGACGCCCGAGATCGGGTAACGGGCCGCCAGCTCGGCGAAACACAGCGCGACGAGCAGTTGTCCGGCCAGCACGATCGGCCAGGTCCAGAAGAACGCCGGGCCTGCGAAGGAGAAGCCGAAGAAGAACAGCTGGAAGACGGTCGTGAGGATGGAGACGAAGGAGAACCCCGCGGCGAACGACCCGTAGGACCCGATCTTGCGTTTGAGCTGCTGGCCGTAGCCGAAGCCGGAGAGGTCCCCGGCGTCGGCGTCTGGCGTGGTCTGGGGATGCGTGACGGACATACCCACCTCCGGATCATCCCCGGACCACGCACGCAGCCCGGGGCCGTGATGGCCTCCCGGGCTTTTCTCCCGCCGTGGAACGGTTCCGCATCCGGCGCGGACCGCCTGCGTCTCTCGGACCAGACCCACCCGGCGGTGGCGGAACCCTAGACGCGCCCCGCAACTGGTGCGGGTCGTGGAACAGTGCACCCGGCAGCGGTGTCACGGCCGCTTCGCGGGCGTTAACGTGGTGTATCGGTGATCGTCTCGGGCGGACGGATCAGGTCATGCGGGGCTAACTTCGCGCGGTCGGGCTATGCCGAGTATCCGCCGTCGATCCGCAGCACCGTGCCGGTGACGTAGGAGGCCTGCGGGCTGGCGAGGAAGACGACGCCCGCGGCGATCTCCTCCGGCCTGCCGTACCGGCCCATCGCCGCGGTGGGGAGAAACGTGGACGCGGCCGGGCCGTCGGCGGGGTTTCCGTCGGTGTCGACGAACCCGGGCTGGACGACGTTGACCGTGATGCCCCGCTGCGCCAGATCGCGGGCCGCGCCCCGGCTGAAACCCTCGAGGGCCGACTTCGTGCCCGTGTAGTACGCCATCCCCTGGAAACCCGCCCGGGTGGCCACACCTGAGCTGATGCTGACGATCCGCCCGCCATCGGGCAGCAACGGCACCGCCGCCTGGACCGCGGCCACCACGCTGGTGTAGTTGACGGCGAGCTGCCGCTCGATGGCGGCCTGGTCGACGGGCTCGCTGCCGACGAGGCCGCCACCGCTCACGGCCGCGTTGTTGACCAGGATGTCCAGCTTCCCGAACTGCTCGGCCACGTGGTGGATCAAGCCCGCCGCCTGCGCCGCGTCCGCCTGGTCGGCCTGGAAAGCCGCCGCCCGCACCCCCTTCGCCTCCAGGTCGGCGACCACAGCCTTGGCCTGATCCGCCGAGGCCGAGTAGCTGATCGCGACGTCGGCGCCCTCGTCGGCCAGCGCCAGCGCCGAGGCCGCCCCGATGCCCCGCGACCCGCCGGTCACGATCGCCACCTTGCCGTCCAGCTTTCCCATGTCTTTCCTGCTTCCTCGCGTGCAACGTGCCAAGGAGTTCTTGACCGCGCGGTCCACCATAAGCATGCTGGACCGCGCGGTCAAGAACTCGATATCCTGTCCGCATGGCACGTCCGCGATCGTTCGACGAGAAGCAGGTGCTGAACGCCGTCCGTGATCAGTTCTGGGACGCCGGTTACGCGGCGACCTCGCTGGAAGACCTGATGCGGGTCAGCGGCCTCGGCAAGGGCAGCCTGTATGCGGCGTTCGGCGACAAGCGCCAGCTCTTCCTCCGGGCGCTGCGCGCCTACACCGACGACAACCACCGCCGTCTCCGGGAAGCCCTCGCCGAGGCGCCACGGGCCCTGGACGCACTGCGCATGCTCCTCGAAGCACCGGTCGACGACTCCGGCGTGCGGCGTGGCTGCCTGTTGGCCAACAGCACCAGCGAACTCGGTAACGCCGATCCGGAAGTCCTCGACCATGCCCACCGCGCCTACGAGACGACCACCGCGCTGATCGGCGACTGCGTCGCCCGAGCCCAACGCGAGGGCGACCTGCCGGCCGGAACGGAACCGATCGAACTCGCGCGGGCTCTCCTGGCCGCGCAACAAGGGCTCGTGTTCATGAGCCGGACCGGGCTGGACACGGCCACGCTCAGCGCCACGGCACGATCACTGGCGGCTCGGCTCCTGCCGGACCACTCCGGCGCCTGAACCGCCCGTTCGCACTAGAGACGGACGAAGGGTGTTCAAGATCCGTTTGTGACGACAGACCTGAACACGACCGCTTGGCGGGCCGGCGTCGGCTGGCCGGCCACCGAGGCTGACCGACGCCGAGGTGGTCACCCTGGCCGTGGCTCAGGCGTTGCTGGGGTTCACCTCCGAGGCCCGATGGTTGTGGTTCCTGCCCGCCCGGATGCCCGGCGTTCCGGTACTTGCCCGGCCAGTTCGGCTACAACCGTCGCCTGTGTGCCGCATTGCCGCTGGTTCTGGGGCCTGCGCCTGCACCTGGTCTGCACCCCCGGCCGGACTCCCGGTCGTCTGGGCTCTGGCCGACCCGAAGATCGACGAGCGGCAGGTACTCATGGCGATCTGCGACCACGAACCCCACCTGCTCACCGAGGGCCCCGGACTGCTGATCATCGCCGACAAGGGCTACGTCTCCCGCGAACTCGACCACTACCTCACCGAGCGCGGCGTCCGGCTGATCCGCCAGCTCATCGAATCGGTCAACGACACCCTCAAAAGCCAACCCACCACCCGATCCCTGACCGCCTACGACCAGTAACAGAGTTACGCATCACCCTTGCCAATCTGGATGCACCTGCCGGTTGCCGGGCCCGGCGCAGCGCTCACTCCGTCGGCGTGCCGATCCGCAGCCGGTTGCCGTCGGGGTCGCGCAGCTCGATCTCCCGCGCCCACGGAGCCTCCTCCACCGGCACGCCGAACGCGGCGGCGATGGCGTCCACATCCCGCAATCGCAGGTAGACCAACGTGTCCGGGCGCGCGTCGCCCGTGTGTTCCGACAGGAACAACCGCACGCGACCCCTGGCAACCTCGACAAAAGCGGGCAGCTCCGGTTCGAAGCGGTGCTCCCACTGCTTGGTGAACCCCAGCCGCTCGTACCAGGCGACCGCCGCCGCGGCGTCCGCCACCCGCAGGATGGGGATGACTTCCTCGTCCACGCGGCCATCGTCGCAGACCCGGCGCGCGGTCAGCCCCCGTACGGCTTGGTGATGATCTCCAGCCGGTGCCCGTTCGGGTCGTTCCAGTACACGCCGCGGCCGCCGTCGTGGTGGTTGATGCGGCCCGGCTCCCGGCCGAACGGGTCCGCCCAGTACTCCAGCCCGCGCGAGGTGATCCGCTCGAAGATGCTGTCGAACTCCGCGTCGCTCACCAGGAAGGCGTAGTGCTGGGGGTGCACCGGCCCGTCGGTGCCGACCACGTCCAGTGACACCTCGTTCGAGGTCTGCACCACCAGGAACGGGCCGTACGGCACCGGATCCGGCAGCCCGAGGATCTCCGTCAGGAACTTCGCCGTCGCCTCCCGGTCGCGGGCCTCGACGATCGTGTGGTTGAGCTGGACGGCCATGGCCTGCTCCCTTCCCCGCAGAAACTTCTGCCTCCCACTGTAGGCCGCCGATAGGCTCGGGAGATGACCGTCGAACACAGCGCCGTGCTCGCTCTGCACTGGCAGGTCAACGTCATCAAACCGGAGGGCTTCTTCGGCGGCATGCTCGCCGCGCCCGTCGAGCGCAGCGGGGTCGTCGGCCGCGCGGTCCGGTTCCACGAGTGGGCCGCCGGCGCCGGCATCCCCATCTACTTCACCCGCTTCACGATCCCCGAGGACGAGGGCAGGCTCGTGCGCAACACCGCGTTCATGACCGCCGTCGGCCAGGCGCAGGAGCAGTTCCGGCCCGGCGCGGCGGGCACCCAGCTCATCCCCGAAATGACCCACCTCGCCAAGCCCGACCACGTCGCCGACAACCAGAAGCTCTCCGGGCTCGCCGGCAACGACCTCGCCGCCCGCCTCGGCGACGCCGGCATCACCACCCTGTACGTCACCGGGGTGGCCACCAACCTGACCGTCGAGCAGACCGCGCGCCACGCCACCGACCTCGGGTTCGTCGTCCACCCGGTGAGCGACTGCGTGGCCGCCGCCGACGAAACCGTGCACCTGGCCTCGCTGGCCAACCTCGACCTCGCCACCGCGGGTTGCCGCACCGCCGCCGAGATCACCGCCGGGTAGCGCTGTCACATCCGCCGCCGCCGTCTCGTCCGGGAAACGATCACTGATTTCCCGGGGAGGGACCCATGGTCGAGGTGACGATCATCGGCGGCGGGATCGGCGGGCTCACGGCCGCCATCGCTGCGGCGGAAGGCGGCGCGCGCGTCGTGCTGCACGAAGCGCACCGCGAACTCGGCGG
>NZ_JBEXTZ010000122.1:0-22763 GCF_040614195.1 Amycolatopsis sp. NPDC006125 | reverse complement strand
GTCCCCGGCGGCTGCGCACCGCCGACGACGACCGCCGCGTGGACGGCCTGCTGCGCTCCTCGCTCCGCGCTCGCGTCGCCACCTAGCCCCCGGCCCGCCGGTCCAGCTCCGCCAGGATCTCCGGCCCCAGCTGCGTCACGTCGCCCGCCCCCATGGTGACCAGCAGGTCGCCGGGCTTGACGAGGTCCGCGGCCAGCGCCACGGCCCGGTCGAACGCCGGCTCGTAGTGCACCCCGGCGCCGGTGATCTGCTCCGCGATCAGCGCGCCGCTGACGCCCGGCTCCGGCTCCTCCCGCGCGCCGTAGACGTCCAGCAGCACGACCTCGTCGGCCAGCCCCAGCGCCTCGGCGAACTCCGCGGCGAACAGCTTCGTGCGCGAGTACAGGTGCGGCTGGAACACCACGACCACGCGACCGTTCCCGGCGGCGTGCCGCACCGCGCGCAGCTGCGCCGCGACCTCCGTGGGGTGGTGGGCGTAGTCGTCGTAGACCCGCACGTCGCCCGCGCGGCCCTTGAACTCGAACCGGCGCCGCACCCCGCCGAACGCGGCCAGCCCCTCGGCCAGCCCGTCCAGCGGCGCGCCCAGCTCCAGCCCGGCCAGCAGCGCGGCCACGGCGTTGAAGGCCATGTGCTCGCCCGGCACCGCGACCCGCACGTCGGTCTCGGCGCCGTCCAGTGCGATCCGGATGATCCCGCCGCTGTCGGCGGGCCGGTAGTCCAGCACCTTCGCGTCGCCGGGGTCCGTCACCGACCGGCCGTAGCGGCGCACCCGCACGCCGGCGGCCGCCGCGTGGTCGCCCAGCGCGTTCGCGGCCTCGTCGTCGGCGCACACGACCAGCAGGCCGCCCGGCTCGATCCGGCGGGTGAACTGCGTGAAGACGGCGGTGTAGGCCTCGGCGGTGCCGTGGTGGTCCAGGTGGTCCGGCTCGACGTTCGTCACCACCGCCACCGACGGCGAGTAGCTCAGGAACGACCCGTCGCTCTCGTCGGCCTCGGCGACGAACAGCCCGCCCTCGCCGTGGTGGGCGTTGGCGCCGGACTCGTTGAGGTCGCCGCCGATCGCGAACGACGGGTCCAGCCGGCAGTGCTGCAGCGCCACGGTGAGCATCGACGTGGTCGAGGTCTTGCCGTGCGTGCCCGCGATGCAGGCGACCCGGTGCCCGGCCATCAGCAGCGCCAACGCCTGGGCGCGGTGCAGCACGGGGATGCCGCGCTCGCGGGCGGCCACCAGCTCCGGGTTGCTCTCCTTGATCGCGGTCGACACGACCACCGCGGACGGGCCGCCGGGCAGCGCGTCCAGGTTCTCCGGGCGCTGCCCGATGCCGATCTCGGCGCCCTGCGCGCGCAGCGTCAGGAACGCCCGGGAGTCCTTCGCGTCCGAGCCGGACACGTGGGCGCCGCGCGCCAGCAGGATCCGTGCGATGCCGCTCATGCCGGCGCCGCCGATCCCGATCAGGTGGGCCCGGCTCAGCTCGGCGGGAACGTCGCTCACTTTCCGCACACCTCCAGGACGATCCGCGCCAGCACCTCGTCGGCCTCGCGGTGGCCGAGCCCGACCGCCGCCGAGCTCATCTCCGCGACCCGGGCGGCGTCGGTGACCAGCGGGACGACCAGCTCGGCCACCTTCGCCGGGGTCAGGTCGGCGTCGGGCACCAGCAGCGCCGCGCCGGCGTCCACCGCGGGCCTGGCGTTGATCGCCTGCTCGCCGTTGCCGTGCGGCAGCGGCACGAACACCGCGGGCAGCCCGACCGCGGACACCTCGGCCGCGGTCATCGCGCCGGACCGGCACAGCACCACGTCGGCCGCGGCGTAGGCCAGGTCCATCCGCTCCAGGTAGGGCACCGGCACGTACGGCGGGCGGCCCGGGAACTCCTGCACCACCAGGCTGTTCTTCGGTCCGTGTGCGTGCAGCACGCCGATCCCGGCCTCGGCCAGCTCCTTGGCCGCGCCGGACACCGCGTTGTTGATCGACTGGGCGCCCTGCGAACCGCCGAACACCAGCAGCGTCGGCGCGTCCGGGTCGAGCCCGAAGTGCGCGCGGGCCTCCGCCCGCAGCGCCGCCCGGTCCAGCGAGGTGATCGACCGCCGCAGCGGGATGCCGACGACCTCGGCGCCCGGCAGCGGCGTGCCCGGCACCGCGACCGCGACCCGCTTCGCGAAGCGCGCGCCGACCCGGTTCGCCAGGCCCGGCGACTGGTTTGCCTCGTGCACCACGATCGGCACCCGGCCGCGCGCGGCGAAGTACGCCGGCAGCGACACGTAGCCGCCGAACCCGACCACGACGTCCGCGCCGACCCGGTCCAGCACCTCGCGCGTCTGCTTCACCGAGTCCCGGATCTTCAGCGGCAGCCGCAGCAGATCGGTGGTCGGCTTGCGCGGCAGCGGCACCGGCGGGATCAGCTCCAGCGGGTAGCCGCGCGCCGGGACCAGCTTGTTCTCCAGCCCGCGGGACGTGCCGAGTGCGACCACCGTGGCGTCCGGCCGCAGCCGCCGCACGGCGTCGGCCAGCGCCAGCGCGGGTTCGATGTGTCCGGCCGTGCCGCCGCCCGCCACCACCACGGTGGGAGCCACGCCGGTAACCGCCTTGCTCACTTGCTCCTACGTCCCTCTCCGCACTGAACTTCCCCGTCTGGCCGGCGTCGACCGCCGGCGCTCGGGCGCCTGCGCCGATCGTGCCCCGCGGGCCGAGGGCCGGTCACCGCGGGGTGCCGGACGGCCGCTCCCCCGCCGCCGCGCCGGCGGCCGGTAGACCTCGGGGGCGGGCAGGCGCAGGAGACGGCCGAACTTGCCCGGCCCCTGCGACCGCAGCGCCGCCACCGACTCCGGCTCGTGCCGTGCGGCGTTGGCCAGCAGGCCCATCAGGAACATGGTGACCCAGATCGACGTGCCGCCCGCCGAGATCAGCGGCAGCGTCACGCCGGTGACGGGCAGCAGCCCGACCACGTAGCCGATGTTGATCCCGGCCTGCGACACCGTGAACACCGTCAGCGTGCCGGCGGTGATCCGGATCCACGGGTCCAGGTTACGCATGGCGATGCGCAGGCCCACGATCGCGAGCCCGACGAACAGGCCGATGACCACGATGCAGCCGATGAACCCGAGTTCCTCGCCGATCACCGCGAAGATGAAGTCGTTCTGCACGTTGGGCAGGTAGGACCACTTCGACGGCCCCTGCCCGAGGCCCTTGCCGAACAGACCGCCGTCGGCCAGCGCGTACTTGGCCTGCGTGGCCTGGTAGGCGGCGCCGCTGGTGTCCGAGCCCGGCGACAGGAACGACATGACCCGCGACATGCGGTAGGACGCGGTCAGCGCCAGCACCACCGCACCGGCGATGCCGCCGGCGAGGATCACCGCGAACAGCCGCTTGGGCGCGCCGGCGAACCACAGCAGCGACATCAGGACCACGCCGAGCGTGATCGTGCCGGACAGGTTGGGCTGCGCCATGACCAGCGCGAACATCAGTAGCGCGACCGGCACCACCGGCACCATCAGGTGCCGCCACTGGTGCAGCACGTGGTACTTGGTGACCAGCACGTGCGCGCCCCACAGCGCGAAGGCGACCTTGGTGAACTCGACCGGCTGCACCGAGAAGCCGCCCACCACGAACCACCGCTGGGCGCCGCCGCCGGCCGAACCGAGCGGCGTCAGCACCAGCGCCAGCATCACCAGGCACACCAGCACGGCCATCGAGGACAGCGCGCGGGTCCGCTTCAGCGGCATCCGCAGCGCCACCCAGAACACGACCGACCCGGTGAGCACGAAGATCAGGTGCTTCTTGAACAGCGCGTACACGCCGGAGCCGGTGTCCGGGTCGACCGAGGCCACCGAGGACGCCGACAGCACCATCACGATGCCGATCGACGTCAGCAGGCCGGTCAGCGCCAGCACCAGGTGGAAGTCGGCCAGCGGGCGCGACAGCCACGCGGTCAGCGCGGTGAACGTGGCGCGCGCCGGGCTCTGCCGGTCGCCCCGGTCCCGTCTGCGCGGCGCGCTGTCCTGCTCCTTGTCCTCAACGACCGTCATCGGCAGACCCCGTCGCACGGGCCAGGACCGCGTCGGCGAAGGCGTCACCCCGATGGGCGTAGTTGCGGAACATGTCCAGGGACGCCCCGGCGGGCGCCAGCAGCACCACGTCACCGGGCCGGGCCAGGTCGCTGGCCACCGAGACCGCCTCGTTCATGGCCCCATCGTCACCCGAGGCGACCCGGTGGACGGGGACATCCGGCGCGTGTCGCGCGAGAGCGGCCGCGATCACCGGGGCGTCGGCGCCCATCAGCACGACGCCGCGCAGCCGTCCGGCGACCACCTCGACCAGCTCGTCGACCGCGGCGCCCTTGAGCTGCCCGCCCGCGATCCACACCACGCTGGAGTGCGCGAGCAGCGAACCGGCGGCGGCGTGCGGGTTGGTGGCCTTGGAGTCGTTGACGTAGCGGACCCCGCCGAACTCGCCCACCTCGACGGCGCGGTGCGCGCCCGGCTGGAACTCGCGCAGGCCCTTGGCGACCCCGGCGGGGTCGATGCCGTACGCGCGGGCCAGCGCGGCCGCGGCGAGGGCGTTGGCGAGGTTGTGCGGGCCGGCCGGGCGCACCTCGCTCACCGAGATCAGCTCGTCGGCGGAGTGCTGCGGGTCCGGGCCGTAGGCGCGGTCGATCAGCAGGTCCTCGACCAGACCCAGCTCGCCCGGCCGCGGGGTGTCCAGCCGGAACCCGACGCGCTTCGCCCCGGCGGGGGCGTACTCGCCGGCCAGCCGCACCGACCACGGGTCGTCGGCGTTGTGCACGACGACGTTGGAGTGGGCGTGGATGGTGCCCTTCGCGGCGGCGTAGGACTCCATCGTGCCGTGCCAGTCCAGGTGGTCCTCGGCGAGGTTGAGCACCACCGAGGCGTGCGGGGCCAGCGTCGAGGACCAGTGCAGCTGGAAGCTGGACAGCTCCACCGCCAGCGCCTCGTAGCCTTCGAACACCGCGTCCAGCACCGGCAGGCCGATGTTGCCGCAGGCCAGCGCGTGCACCCCGCCGGCACGCAGCATCGACTCCAGCATGCCGACCGTGGTGGTCTTGCCGTTGGTGCCGGTGACCGCGAGCCAGGTGGCCGGGTTCGGCAGGTCCCGCGAGGCGCGCCAGGCCAGCTCGACGTCGCCGATCACCTCCACACCCGCCGCCGCGGCGGCCACCAGCAGCGGCGCGGTCGGGCGCCATCCGGGGCTGGTGACCACCAGGTCGGTGCCCGCGGGCGGTTCGGTGAGGCCCGGGGCCAGTTCGGCGCCCAGGCCGTCCAGCTCGGCCAGCCGCTCGGCGTTGCCGTCGGTGACCGTGACCCGGGCGCCACGCTCGGTCAGGGCCCGCACCGCCGATTTGCCGGTGACCCCGGCGCCGGCGACGAGCACGTTGCGTCCGGCGAACACGACTAGCCTCCCGCGCCCAGCTGTTCGGAGTAGAACAGGCCGAGGCCGAACATGCAGCAGATGGCGGCGAGCAGCCAGAACCGGATGATCACCGTGGTTTCGGCCCAGCCGGCCAGCTCGAAGTGGTGGTGGAACGGGGCCATCCGGAACAGGCGGCGGCGCGTCGTGCGGAACACCGCTATCTGCAGCACCACCGAGATCATCTCGACCATGAACAGGCCGCCGATGACGATGGCGAGCAGCTCGGTGCGGGTGGTGATGGACAGGCCGGCGACCAGGCCACCCAGCGCCAGCGAACCGGTGTCCCCCATGAAGATCTTCGCGGGCGCGGCGTTCCACCACAGGAAGCCGACGCAGGCGCCGGCCGCGGCGGCCGCGACGACGGCGAGGTCCAGCGGGTCGCGCACGTCGTAGCAGGCGGCCTGCGGGGTCACCACGCAGGACAGGCGGGCCTGCCAGAACGCGATCACCACGTAGGTGGCCAGCACCATCGCCGAGGTGCCGCCTGCCAGCCCGTCCAGGCCGTCGGTGAAGTTCACCGCGTTCGACCAGCCGGAGATGACCACGTAGCAGAAGATCACGAAGATCACCGCGGGGAAGGTGATCAGCGCGAGGTCACGCACGTAGCTGAGGTTCCGCGAGGCCGGGGTGAGGCCGTAGCGGTCGGCGAACTGCAGCGCCAGGATGCCGAAGGCGACCGCGACCACGAGCTGGCCGACCAGCTTCGCGGTCTTGTTCAGCCCCAGGTTGCGCTGCTTGCGGATCTTGATGAAGTCGTCGAGGAACCCCACCACGCCGAGGCCGACCGCGAGGAACAGCACCAGCAGGCCGGACGCGGACGGGCCGTCGTTCGCGGAGCTGCCGGAGCCGATCCAGTTCATCAGGTGCGCGGCGAAGTAGCCGACCACCATCGCGATGATGATCGCGACCCCGCCCATCGTGGGCGTGCCGCGCTTGGACTTGTGGCCCTGCGGGCCCTCCTCGCGGATCTCCTGGCCGAAGCCCTGCCGGGAGAAGACCCGGATGAGGTAGGGCGTGAGCAGGATGGAGACCAGGAGACCGATCGCGGCCGCGATCAGAATGCTGATCACGCAACACCTTCCTTGAGCAGTGCGTCAGCGACGAGCCAGAGCTCGGCGACCTTCGAAGCCTTCACGAGCACGACGTCACCGGGTTCCAGCTGCTCGCGCAGGAGGTCGATCGCGGCGGCGGCGTCGGGCACCAGCACGGACTCCTCACCCCACGAACCCTCGTGGCTGGCGCCCTGGTGCATCGCGGCGGCCTCGTCTCCGACCACCACGAGCCTGCTGATGTTGAGCCGGACCGCGAGGCGGCCGATCTCGTCGTGCGCGGACACGCTATCGGCACCGAGTTCGCCCATCACACCGAGGACCGCCCAAGACCGCCTGCCGCGGCTGGCCGAGGCCAGCGTCTTGAGCGCGGCGCGCATCGACTCGGGGTTGGCGTTGTAGGAGTCGTTCATGACCACGACGCCGTCGGCCCTGGTGGTGACCTCCATGCGGCGCGCGGAGCGGCGCTGGGCTGCCGACAGGCGCTGCGCGACCTCCTCCACGGTGGCGCCCAGTTCCAGCGCGATCGCGGCGGCCGTGAGCGCGTTGCCGACGTGGTGCTCGCCGTACAGCGACAGCGTCACCGGCGCCTCCCCGGCCGGGGTGATGAGCCGGAAGGAGGCGCGGGCCTGCTCGTCGAGGGTGATGTCCTCGGCGCGCACCTGCGCGTCCGGGTGCTCGCCCACGCCGACGACGCGGGCCGTCGTGCGGCTCGCCATCGCCGAGACCAGCGGATCGTCCAGGTTGAGGACCGCGATGCCGCCCTCGTCCGCCGACGGCAGCGCCTCGACCAGTTCGCCCTTGGTCTTGGCGATGGCCTCGCGCGAGCCGAACTCGCCGACGTGGGCGCTGCCCACGTTGAGCACGGCGCCGATGCGCGGCGGGGCGATCTCGGCGAGGTGCGCGATGTGGCCGGGGCCGCGGGCGGACATCTCCAGCACCAGGTGGCGGGTGCGCTCGTCGGCGCGCAGGGCGGTCCACGGGTGGCCCAGCTCGTTGTTGAACGACCCGGGCGGCGCGACGGTCTCGCCCATCGGCTCGAGCAGCTGCGCGATGAGGTCCTTGGTGGAGGTCTTGCCGGAGGAGCCGGTGACCCCGACGACGGTGAGCCCGCCGCCGGACAGCTCGATCACCACGTGCCGGGCCAGCTTGGCCAGCGCGGCCAGCACGGCGGCGCCGGAGCCGTCCTTGTCGCCGGTCAGCGCGAGCGCGCGCTCGTGCGCCTGGCCGGGCGGCAGCGGCGGCACGATCACCGCCGGGGCGTCGACCTCGCGCGCGGCCAGCACGCCGGCGGCGCCGCTCTCCACCGCCTTGGCGGCGAAGGCGTGCCCGTCGACCTTCTCACCGGGCAGGGCCACGAACAGCCCGCCCGGGGTGAGGCGGCGCGAATCGAACTCGACGCTGCCGGTGACCGTCTCGCGTCCGTCGGTGCGGTGCAGCCGCCCGCCGGTGACGGCGGCGATCTGCTCCAGGGTCAGCGGGATCAACGGGTCTCCTGGTTCTCTTCGAGCCGGCGCCGGATCGCCGCCGCCAGCTCGTCGCGGTCGGAGAAGGGGTGCACGACGCCCGCGGCCTCCTGGCCGGTCTCGTGGCCCTTCCCCGCGATCAGCACGACGTCCCCGGGCCCGGCGAGCTCGACGGCCTTGACGATCGCCTCGCGCCGGTCGCCGATCTCCAGCACCTCGCCCGCGTCGTGACCGGCCGCGCGGGCCCCGGTCAGCATCGCGGCGCGGATCGCGGCCGGGTCCTCCGACCGCGGGTTGTCGTCGGTGACGATGAGGACCTCGCTGCGCTTGGCCGCGGCCTCGCCCATCATCGGGCGCTTCGCGGTGTCCCGGTCGCCGCCGCAGCCGAGGACGGTGATGATCCGGCCCTCGGTGCGGGCGCGCAGGGCGTCCAGCGCCTGCGCCACCGCGGCCGGCTTGTGCGCGTAGTCGACGACGGCGGTGAAGTCCTGGCCCAGGTACACCCGCTCCATCCGGCCGGGGACCTCGACGTGCGCCAGGCCGGTGACCGTCTCCTCCAGCGTGACGCCGCAGGTCTCCAGGATCGCCGCGGCCAGCAGCGCGTTGGCGATGTTGAACGTGCCGGGCAGCGGCAACGTGGCGCGTGCGGTGCGGCCGGCCGGCGAGTGCAGCGTGAAGCTCTGCTCACCGGTCGGGGTGGTGGCGAAGTCCGTGGCGGTCCAGCTGGCGTCCACGCCCGGCTCGGTGGTGACGGTGATCGTGTGCGGCGTGACCAGCGCCTGGCCCCACGCGGTGTCGATGCACACCACCTCGGTGGTGGAGCGGCCGTCGAACAGCAGCGACTTGGCGGCGAAGTACTCCTCCATGTCGCGGTGGAAGTCCAGGTGGTCCTGGGAGAGGTTGGTGAACGCGCCGACGGCGAAGCGGGTGCCGTTGACACGGCCCAGGGCGAGCGCGTGGCTGGACACCTCCATCGGCACGTGCGTGACGCCCTGCTCGACCATCACCGCGAGCAGCGCCTGCAGGTCCGGGGCCTCGGGCGTGGTGAACGCGCTGGCCAGCCGCTCCCCGGCGATGCGGGTCTCGATGGTGCCGATCAGGCCGGTCACGTGCCCGGCGGCGCGCAGGCCCGACTCGACCAGGTAGGTCGTGGTGGTCTTGCCCGACGTGCCGGTGATGCCGAGGACGGCGAGCTCCAGCGACGGCTCGCCGTAGATCCAGGCGGCCATCGAGCCGAGCACCCCGCGCGGGTCCGGGTGCACCAGCACCGGGACGCCCGCCTCACGCAGCGCCGGCCGGTCCGCGCCCGCCTCGTCGGTGAGCACCGCCGCCGCCCCGGCCGCGATGGCCTCCGCGGCGAAGTCCGCCCCGTGCGCCCGCGCGCCCGGCAGCGCGGCGAACAGGTCGCCGGGCAGGACGTGCTGAGCCCGCAGGGTGGCCCCCGTGACGACCGTGTCGCCCGGCCAGTGCGGCTCGCCGACCAAGCGCGCGTCCGCGCGCGCGACGAGCGTGGTGAGCGGGACCGGCTCGATGCGGGTCGGCCGTGGCGGCGCCACCGCCGCCTTCACCGGGCTGTCCGGTACCCGCCCCTTCGCTTCCTGCGACATGGTGCTGCTTCCAGACGCTTCCACCGACACAGCACGGAAGGTTACCGAGGTGGTTTTCCCCGTCCGCGAGCCGGTACTCCTAGCGCTTGTGTCTCGATTGGACAGCGACGGCAATCCCCGCGACGCCTCGCCGGGCGAGGCTGGTGCTGGGGCGGCTCCGCCGCTGATGGGCGGACCTCAGGGCAGCACGAGCGGCACGTACGGCGCCGCGCCCTCGGACAGCGGGATCTGGAACCGCTGCGTCAGGTACGAGGCGATGTCGTGGAACAGCGGCGCCGCCGAGTGGCCCGCGGGCAGCGTGGTGTCCGGCGCGTCCAGGCGGATGCCCACCACGAACCGCGGGTTGTCGGCGGGCAGGATCCCCGCGAAGGTGATGTTGTAGAGCGTGTCGCTGTACGCCCCGGTCGCCGGGTTGACCTGCTGGCCGGTGCCGGTCTTGCCGGAGATCTGGTAGCCCTCCAGCGCCGCCGTCGGGGCCGTCCCGCTGTTGCCGTTCTTCCCGGTCTGGGTGACCGCGCGCATCATGTTCCGCACCGTCGTCGCGGTCTCCGGGCTGACCACCTGCGTCGTCTCCGGCGCGGCCTTCGGCACCACCGTGCCGTCCGGGCGGATCTCCTCCTTGACGATGCTCGGCTGCACCCGCAGGCCGTTGTTCGCGATCGCCTGGTACATCGCCGTCATCTGCACCACGGTCATCGACAGGCCCTGCCCGATCGGCAGGTTGCCGAACGTGGTGCCGGTCCAGGTGTTGCGCGGCGGCACGAACCCGCGGCTCTCCCCGGACAGGCCCAGGCCCGCGCTCTGCCCGATGCCGAAGCGCTTGAGGTAGTCCAGGTACTTGTCCGGGCCGAGCTGCTGGGCCAGCAGCAGCGTCCCGACGTTCGAGGACTTGGCGAAGATGCCGGTGACCGAGAAGTTCTGCGTCCCGTGCACCCACGCGTCGTGGACCGTGTGGTCGGCGACCTTCAGCGAGCCGGGCACCTGCAGCACCGACTCGGGCGTCACCAGGCCCTGGTCGATCGCCGCGGTGGCGGTCACGATCTTGTTCACCGAGCCCGGCTCGAACGGCGTGGACACCGCCTGCAGGTCCATCAGCGATTGTGTGTAGGTCTTGTTGTCGTACGGGTCGAACGTCGCGTCGTCGGCGATCGCGTAGATCTCGCCGGTCTTCGCGTCCATCACGACCGCGCTGGCGCCCTTGGCGTGCGACTGCCGCACGTAGTCGGCCAGCGCGTTCTGCAGGAAGTACTGCGTGTCCGAGTCGAGCGTGAGCACCACGTCGTTGCCCGGGGTCGCCGGCTGCACGTCCCGCTCGGTGCCCGGGATGATGACGTTGTCGTTGCCCTGCTTGGTGTCCGCGACGTAGCGGCCGGGCTGCCCGGCGAGGTCGGAGTTGAGCGTGTACTCCAGCCCCGCCAGGCCCTGCAGGCTGTGCTTGGACACGTCGGGGTCGTCCATCCGCCAGTTCGCCAGCCCGACGACGTTCGAGGCCAGCGTGTCGCCCGGGTACTCGCGGGCGGCGCGCACCTCGGCGCCGATCTCCGGGAAGGCCTTGGTGATCTCCTCGGCGATCGACGGCTCGACCCCGTCGACCAGGTAGGTGAACGACGTGGTCTTGCGGAAGTCGGCGAGCAGCTCGGCCTCGGTAACCCGGCCGGGCAGCTTGGCGGCGATGAACTTCGCCGCGTCCGCCGCGCGCGTCTCGTAGTTCTGGCCCCCCGCCGGGTTCTTCGCGGCGACCTCGTCCCACGCCTTGCGCATGGCGCGCAGGTTCACCGACAACGCGCGGGTTTCCACGGTGAACGCGAGCTTGACGTTGTTGCGGTCCACAATGGACCCGCGCTTGGCCGGGATCGGGATGGTGGTGCTGCGCTGGCTCTCCGCCTTCGCCGACAGGGCCGCGGCCTGGAAGCCCTGCACCTGCACGAGCTTGAGACCTGCCAGGACGAGCACGGCGACGAGCGCGATGCGCACGCCGACGTAGCGCCCCTTGCCGGTGGCGGCGTTGGGCTGGCCGGCCACCTGGCGCATGCGGGCGCCGTAGCTGCGGCGTCCCGGCCGAGCCATCACTGCCCTCCCGTGGTCTGCTGTCCCGGCGCCTGCGTCTGCCCGCCGGCAGGCGGCACCTGCGCCTGGTCCTGCGGCTGGACGACCTGGCTGTCGCCCTGCGGCACGTCACCCTCGATCGGGCGGCCGCCGACCGGGGTGCCCTGCGGCACCACCGGCGCGGTCTGCTGCTGGGTGACCGGGGCGCCCTCGGCCTTCTTCGGCTCGCCGACCACGGTCACCGACCCGTCCGGGTTCACCACCAGGTGCGCCGGGTCCTTCGCGGGGACCATGCCCAGCGCCTTGGCCCGCTCGGCCAGCGACGACGGCGACTCCGCGCCGCTGACGTCCTGCTGCAGCTGCTCGACCCGCTCGGCCAGCGCGGCGTTGTCGTCGCGCAGCTGCTCGAGGCGGTAGGAGTCGGCGATCGCCTGCGTGGACAGCAGCAGCGTGACCACCACACCGGCGGCGAGCAGCACCATCACCAGCAGCACGAACGTGGCGCGCGACCGAGGCAGCCGCAGCTTCAGCCGGGTCTTCTCGCGCTCCGGCTCGGGCGTGGTGCGCTTGAGGCCCTCGGCGCGCTGCGCCCGCCGGGCGTAGGCGCGCTCGGCGGCGGTGGTGCGCTGAGTCTGCTTGGCAGGCTGCCGCCGGGGGCGGCGCTTGGCCGGTACCGGTGTGCCCAGGCCCTCCTCGGCGGGGGTGTCCGAACGGCGCGGGCGCCGTCGCGGCTCGGCACCGGCCTGCCTGCGTGTCCGCGTAGGCGCTGTCATGCGTCCGCCTCCTTGATCCGTTCCGCCACCCGCAGCCGCACGGACGCCGCCCTCGGGTTCTGTTCGATCTCTTCCTCGCTCGCCTTCTCGGCGCCGCGCGTGATCAGCTTCAGTTCCGGCCCGTGGCCGGGGAGTTCGACGGGCAGGCCCGGCGGGGTCCGCGACTTCGCCAGCTCCGCGAAGGCCTGCTTGACGATGCGGTCCTCCAGCGAGTGGTAGGACTCCACGACGATCCGGCCGCCGACCGCCAGCGCGGACAGCGCCGCGGGGATCGCCCGCCGCAGCACCTCCAGCTCGCCGTTGACCTCGATGCGCAGCGCCTGGAACGTGCGCTTGGCCGGGTGGCCGCCGGTGCGGCGGCTCGCCGCGGGCACCGCGTCGTAGAGCAGCCGCACCAGCCGCTCGCTGCGGTCGAACGGCCGCCGCGCCCGCTCCGCGACGATCGCCTTGACGATGCGCTGGGCGAACCGCTCCTCGCCGTACTCGCGCAGGATCCGGACCAGCTCGCCGGGCTCGTAGGTGTTGAGCACATCCGCCGCGGTCTGCCCGGTCGTGGGGTCCATCCGCATGTCCAGCGGGGCGTCGCGGGCGTAGGCGAACCCGCGCTCCTCGGAGTCCAGCTGCATGGAGGACACGCCGAGGTCGAACATCACGCCGTCCACACGGGACAGTCCCAGCCGGGCGAGGACGTCCGGCAGGGTGTCGTAGACCGCGTGCACCAGCTCGACCCGGTCGCCGAACTTCGCCAGCCGCGCGCCGGAGCGTTCCAGCGCGTGCGGATCGCGGTCCAGGCCGATGAGCTTCAGCTGCGGGAAGGCGGTGAGCAGCGCCTCGGAGTGCCCGCCGAGCCCGGTGGTCGCGTCGACCACCACGGCCGGGCGGCCTTCCAGCGCGGGAGCGAACAGCTCCAGCACGCGCCCGGTCATGACCGGCACGTGCGCGGCCTCGGCTGCCACTTCTCCCACCCCCTTACACCGTCGTCCGGATGCCGTCAGGTCCCCGCCCGCCCGCTGCGGACCTGGTGCCGGGGAAGGTGCACCAGGGCCGCTGAGCGGACAGAGGCCTCACGACATCCGTCGCCGGATCCCGCCCCCACTTGCGTTTCGCCACCCGCGCCCCCCGACGGCGCGGGTCACTAGAAGACCCCCGGCAGGACCTCTTCCTGGGCCTGCGCGTAGCTGTCCTCGTGTTCCTCCAGGTAGGACTCCCAGCGCTGGGCGTCCCAGATCTCCAAGCGCGTGATCGCCCCGATGACCACGCACTCCTTGTTGAGCCCGGCGTAGCGCCGCAGCTCGGGCGCGATCGCGATGCGCCCCTGGCCGTCCGGACGTTGCTCGTCGGTGCCCGCGAACAGGTACCGCTGGTAGGCCCGCACCGCCTCGTTGGTGAAGGGCGCCTCCGCGACCTTGCGGGCCAGCTGCTCGAACTCCGCGCGCGGGAAGACGAAGAGGCAGTGATCTTGCCCCTTGGTGACCATCAGCCCACCTGCCAGCGCGTCGCGGAACTTCGCGGGCAGCGTGAGCCGCCCCTTGTCGTCCAGCTTGGGGGTGTGGGTGCCGAGGAACACCGGCACTCACCTCCCCACCGCTCCCGGTGCTCCACCGGATGCGGCCCCTGGGGCCTCCCTTCCGCCCCACTGGGCACCACCGTACCCCACTTTTCCCCACAGTCAACGCCACGGAGATGCCCGACCGGGCGAACGTTTCGGTGTTTTCGCAGGTCAAGGCGTGGGGGGCGAAGTGGGGAGAAGGTGGGGGGCGACGGCGCCCCTCCCCCGGGCCGGTTAGCTCACGGGTCCGGTTGCGGGCGTTTTCGCGCCGTGGTGGGGGCCGGTGGGGCGGGTGGTGGGAGGAAGTGGGGGCCGTGGTGGTGGGAAGTGGGGGCCGAAGAACTCACGCACGTGAGGGTGGGACTCGGGAGAGCCCCGAGACTCCGACACTCGGCGGCACGAGTTCGGCGCGCGAGGTGCGCGGCAGTTGCGTGGGTTGAGCGGCCGGTTGCGTGACCTTCGCCCGGACCGGTCTCAGCCGACCAGGTCGGCCAGCCGCGCGGCGAGCCGGGCCGAGTCGGCAGGCACCACGTTCACCCACGGCGCTCCCCCGCGCCCCGGTTCCACCGTGCCCAGGTACGCGCCCTGATCGGTGCGGAACCAGCTCACCCCGCCGACCCGCCGCGGCCGTCCACCCTCGCGCACGCGCACCGTGAACTGGCCCGCCCCGAGCACCGGCCGGGACTGGATCGCCCGCGCCTCCTCCAGCTGGCGCGCGGCGGCACGCGAACCGCCGTCGCCGGCGAGGGCGTCGGCGGGCAGGCTGACCCCGTAGCCGGGCCCGGGCTCCAGCGGGGGCAGCAGGTCGACGACCGCCGTGAAGATCTCCGTGTCGCGGATCCCGGACAGCCCGATCGTCCGGCTCGGCTGCGCCGCCAGCACGCCCCGTCTGCCGCCGGCCGCGGCCACCGCCCGGAACGGCGTCTCCGCGTCCAGCTCGGGCAGCGACTCGCACTCGACGTAGACCTCCGCGGTCGCCAGCGTCGCCAGCCGCGACTCCAGCGCGGAGTCCAGCCGGCCGCCGTCGAACAAGCCCCGCTCGGCCAGGTTCGCGTGCACCGCGCGGCGGATCTCGGCGCGCTCGGCCCCGGTCACGCCGACGCTGCGGACCTCCAGCGGCGACGGCACCCGGTCGTGCCCGAGGTCGTGCCACAGGATGTCGAACGCGGACGCCGAGACCCGGATCACCGCTCCCCCAGCTCCGGCGGCTCGTCGAAGAAGCGACCCGGCACCGACTCGCGCAGCGCGGCGTCGCGGGCGTTGAGCACGTCGATCGCCTTCTGGCGGGCCTCCTCGGCAGCCGCCCGCCGCTGCTCCATCGCGTCCGACAGCCCGGCCAGCGCCGCGAAACTCCCGCTCGCCGCGGCCTCCCGGATCATCGCCGCCGGGTCGTAGGGCACCGGCGGCGGCATCTCGTCCCGCGCCCGCGCCGCTATCCCGGCCTGGCGCCCGACCGCGTCGGACAAGCTCAGCGACAGCTCGGTCGCGTGCCCGGACCAGCTCTCGGCCTTGGCCAGGGTCTTGCGCAGCGCCTCCCCGGCGGGCCCGTCGAACGCCTCGCCCGCCCGCGCCGAGATCGCGCCCAGCGCCTGCGCCGACTCACGCAGCCGCGCGGCCAGGCCCGCCCACTGCTCGCCGATCCGGCCTGCCGTGGCGGGGTCGTTGCCGTCGGCGACCTCGGCCGCCATCGCCTCGTGGCTGTAGGACTCGTACCGCCGCGTCGGCTCGGGCACCTGGTTCACGCTGGCTCCCTCAGGGCAGTTTCGGCTCGATCAGCCGGGCCACGGTGTCGGCCCGCTCGCACGCGAGCGGCGTGTCCTCGAAGCCCGTGTTGGTCACGTCCACCTGCACGCTGGCCTCCTGGCCGACGCCGAGCAGGACCGCGCAGGTGCCGTCCCCGGCGCGCCGGTCGGACACCCGGAAACCCTTGTGCGCGCCGACGGTCACGCGCTTGCCGGTGCCCTTGTCGATCTCCAGCGAGTTCAGCGGGGCGTTCTCGGCGAGCGTGACGGTGACGCCGAACGTGCCGGGCTCGGTCCAGTCGCAGGCCCGGTCGGCGCCGATCGTCTTCTCCGTGCCCAGCGACGTCAGCCCGGCGGTGGAGCGGTCAGTCGCGGTCAGCAGCTCGCACGGCTTCAGCCCGGCCAGCCCCGGCGGCGACGGCGGGATGCTGGACGACGAGGGCGCGGACGTCGGCGGCGGCGGCGCCGCGGGCTGCGAAGCCGGCTGCCCGCACGCGGCGAGCAGCAGCCCGGCCCCGGCGAGCGCGACCACCACACCGCGCATCCGCTCAGCCACCGCTGCAGTCGACGCCCTCGGCGGCGTCGTCGTCGCTGTCGGAGTACCGCTGCAGCGCGCGGCGGATGTTCGTCTTGAGCGTCTCCAGCTCCTGGCCGAACCGGATCAGCGAGTCGGCGGCCGAACCGGGACCGCCCAGCCCGTAGCGGGCCATGAACTCGCCGACCTCGCCGGCGTACCCGCCGCCCAGCGGCACGGTGCGGCCCAGCACCCTGGCCTCACGCACCATTTCGCCGACGACGTCCTGCAGCTGGCTGATCTGCTGGTAGGCCCCGGCCGCCAGCTCGGGCGAGACCGCGAACGCCCCCGCGTTCACGTTCAGGCCGCCGCGCGTGTCGGTCATCGGTTCTGTTCGCACCTCTCGGTAGCCGACCGGTTCCGGAACGCAGCATAGCGCCCGAATCGAATTCAGGGTTCTTGGACCGACTTGGCCGGGGTTTGACACACTGGATGCCAGGCTGGGTGCCGGGGCGGGCGACCGCGGGCGTCACCTCCGTCCCCGGCTGTGAGATCCTTCCGCGCCGCGGCGCGGTTCAGGCGGGCCGCACCCGTGTTCCGGTTTTGAAAAAGGGCTTCGGCACCAGGAGGTCGAGTGACGTCGAGGACACAGCCTGCATCGCCCGGGGAGTACACCGGCGAGCAGGCGCCCGGGCAAGCGCCGTACCACGCCGGCGGCGCGAGCCCCGCGCACGGCCTGCCCATCAGCCACAACGGGCACGGTGAGCTGCACGAGACCATGCGCCGCATCGCGGCCAACGTCGAGCGGGTGCTCGTCGGCAAGCCCGAGGTGGTGCGCGTCGCGCTGGTGACGCTCCTGGCCGAGGGCCACCTCCTGGTCGAGGACGTGCCGGGCGTCGGCAAGACCTCGCTGGCGAAGGCGCTCGCCCGGTCGATCGACTGCACGGTCAGCCGCATCCAGTTCACGCCGGACCTGCTGCCCAGCGACGTCACCGGCGTGTCCATCTACAACCGGCAGACCGGCGGTTTCGAGTTCCGGCCCGGCCCGGTGTTCGCCAACATCGTGGTGGGCGACGAGATCAACCGCGCGTCGCCGAAGACCCAGTCGGCGCTGCTGGAGTGCATGGAGGAGAAGCAGGTCACGGTCGACACCACGACCTACCGCCTGGACGACCCCTTCATGGTGATCGCCACCCAGAACCCGATCGAGATGGAGGGCACCTACGCCCTGCCCGAGGCGCAGCGCGACCGGTTCACCGCGCGCGTGTCGATCGGCTACCCCGACCAGCAGGCCGAGCTGGCCATGGTCGACGAGCACTCCGGTCACGACCCGCTGGCCGACCTGCAGCCGGTGTCCGACGCGGCCACCCTGCACCGCCTCATCCAGCAGGTCCGCGGGGTGCACATCGCGCCGGACGTGCGCAAGTACGCCGTCGACCTGGTCGCCGCCACCCGGCAGGTGCCGGAGATCCGGCTCGGCGCGTCGCCGCGGGCCACGCTGCAGCTGGTCCGCTCGGCGCGTGCCCAGGCCGCGTTGTCCGGCCGCGACTTCGTCGTCCCGGACGACCTGCACGCGGTCGCCGTCCCGGTGCTCGCGCACCGGCTGGTGCTGACCACCGAGGCGCACGCGGCCCGCCGCTCCGCCACCGACGTGGTCCGCGCGGTGCTGCACCGGGTGCCGGTGCCCCAGGGCGGTCACCCGCAGACCGCCGGCCGCCGGTAGACGGCCGTGTTCCGGTCGCTGTCCGGGCTGACCACGCGGGGGCGGTGCCTGCTCGCCGCCGGCGTGGCGGCCGCGGTGTGCGCGGTGGTGCTCAACGAGCGCGACCTGCTGCGGGTCGCCGTGTTCGTGGTGGCGCTGCCGCTGCTGGTCGCGCTGTTCATCGCGGCGTCGCGGGTGCGCATCGGCGCGTCCCGCAAGCTGCTGCCCGAGCGGGTGTCGGCCGGTTCGGCCGGCGAGGTGGAGCTGGCGCTGTGGCGCAACGGCAAGCTGCCCGCCGGTGAGGTCCTGCTCGAGGACGGGGTGCCCTACGCGCTGGGTTCGCGGCCGCGGTTCGTCGTGGAGCGCCTGCCGCACGGGCGGGTCATCGCGCTGCGCTACCCGATCCAGCCGATGATGCGCGGCATCCAGCAGGTCGGCCCGCTGCGCGCGACGCTGACCGACCCGTTCGGGCTGTGCGAGTTCGACCGCGAGCTGATCGCGCACTCGCGGCTGGTCGTGGTGCCGAAGGTGGTGTCCCTGTGGGGGCTGCCCAGCGGCGCCGGGATCGGCGCGGGCGACGACGGCAGCGTGCGGTTGCGGGCAGGCCAGGGCGAGACCGACGTGGTGGTGCGGCAGTACCGCCAGGGCGACGACCTGCGCAAGGTGCACTGGCGCTCCACCGCGCGGCGCGACGAGATCATGGTGCGGGTCGAGGAGCGGCCGTGGCGCGGCGGGACGACCGTCCTGCTGGACCACCGGGCCGCCGCGCACCACGGCACCGGGCCGGCCGCGAGCCTGGAGTGGGCGATCTCGTTCGCCGCGAGCGTGTGCGTGCACGTGCGGCGGGCCGGGCACCGGGTCCGCCTGGTCACCGAGCACGGCAAACCGCTGGCCGACGTGCCCGGCGACGGCGGCGAGGGCTACGACAACGTCCTGCTCGACGCGCTGGCCGCGTTGCAACCGGCGCACCAGCGCGACCTGACGACCGGCCACGACCCGGCCGAGGGGCAGGAGCTGATCGCGATCCTGGGGACCGTGTCGAACCAGGCGGTGACCGAGCTGGCGCGGTTCCGGCCGCGCGGCATCCGGAGCCTGGCGGTGCTGCTGGACACCCCGGCGTGGTCCGGCGGGGTGAGCGCGCCCGAGCACCGCGCGGCGGCGACAGAGGAGTCGGCGGCGCTGCTGCGCGCGGCGGGCTGGGGAGTCGTGGTGGCCGGCCCGAACGCCTCGATGCCGCAGGTGTGGGCCGACCTGTGCCGCACGGCCGCCGGACGGGGCTCGCTGATCGGGGGTGCGCTGTGAGCGCCTTCCGTGCACGAGTTCCACGCCCAGCGGCGCGAGTTCTGCATTCACGAGCGCGAGTTCCCCGCCCGGCGCGCCAGGCGGGGTTCGTTGACCGGACGTGCGCTGTGAGCGCCCTCCACGCGCGGATCCCACGCCCAGCGGCACGAACTCTGCATTCACGAACGCGAGTTCTCCGCCCGGCGCGCCAGGCGGGGCTCGCTGACCGGACATGCGCTGCGAGCGCCCACCGTGCACGAGTTCCACGCCCAGCGGCACGAACTCTGCATTCACGAGCGCGAGTTCCCCGCCCGGCGCGCCAGGCTAGGTTCGTTGACCGGACGTGCGCTGCGAGCGCCCACCGTGCACGAGTACCACGCCCAGCGGCGCGAGTTCTGCATTCACGAACGCGAGTTCTCCGCCCGGCGCGCCAGGCGGGGTTCGTTGACCGGACGTGCGCTGCGAGCGCCCTCCACGCGCGGATCCCACGCCCAGCGGCGCGAACTCTGCGTTCACGAGCGCGAGTTCTCCGTTCGGCGCGCCAGGGGGGGTTCGTTGACCGGACGTGCGCTGCGAGCGCCCTCCACGCGCGGATCCCACGCCCAGCGGCGCGAACTCTGCATTCACGAGCGCGAGTTCTCCGTCCGGCGCGCCAGGCGGGATTCGTTAACCGGACGTGCGCTGCGAGCGCCCTCCACGCGCGGATCCCACGCCCTGCGGCGCGAGTTCTCCGTCCGGCGAGCCGGGCGGGGTGCGTTGTGAGCGCCGGCGGACCGGACGCCGGACGGACACCGGCCCGCGACCGCGCTTCCACGGCGCTGCGCCAACCCGGCTCGCACGCGCCGGCCAGCGCCCCGGCGCGGCGGCACTTCGCCGCGGCCACCACCCGACCGGCCACGCGCCGCACCCCTGCCACCGCCCGCACCCCTGCCACCGCCCGCACCGCCGCCGGCCGCCCCTCGCAAGGCGGCCCGCACCACCTCGGCTGGTCCACCGCGGCCGGCCACCTGAACTCCGGGGGAACGCTGTGACCACCCTGACCGGCCGCCCGCCGCGGCCCGATCAGCAGCCCGACGCACCCCCGCCGGGGCGGCCGGAGCTGCACCGGCCCACGCAGCGCGTCGCCGAGCCGCCGCCGCAGTGGCGGGGCTCGATCCTGGCGCCGATCGCCGCCGGGGTGGCCACCCTGTGCGCCTCCACCTCGCTGACCGGCGTCGTCGGCGGGGTGGGCTGGCTCGGGTACGTCACGGTCGCCGTCGTGCTCGTCGCCGCCACCGGGCTCGCGCTGCGGGCCATCCGCACGCCCACCGCGGTCGTCGGGCTGGCCCAGCTCGTCGTGCTGTTGCTGCTGATCACCGGCGTGTTCACCAGCACCGGCATCCTCGGCGTCATCCCGGGCCCCGCCGCGTTCGGCGAGATCAACAGCGTGCTCACCGCGGCGTTCGAGCAGATCCGCACGGGCCTGCCGCCGGTCGAATCGACCCCGCCGATCCTGTGCCTGGTGACCATCGCGATCGGCCTGGTCGCGGTGCTCGTCGACACCCTCGCGGTGGCCGCGTCCGCGCCCGCCGCCACCGGCCTGGTGCTGCTGTGCGTCTACGCGGTGCCCGCCTCGCTGGCCGACGACATGCTCCCGTGGTGGACGTTCCTGCTCGGCGCGGCGGCCTTCGCGGGCCTGCTCGCCGTCGACGGCAATCACCGCCACCGCCGCTGGCGCAACCGCGACGCCCCCGGCCTCGGCAACGCGCCCGCCGCCGCGTCCGCACCGGTCGCCGTCGTCGCGGTCGCCCTCGTGCTGGGCCTGGTCGCGGGCACCGCGCTGACCGCCGTCGGCACCGTCGGGCGCCTGCCCGGCAGCGGCCGCAGCGGCGCGGGCGCCGGCTCCGGCGGGCTGGGCGTCAACCCGTTCACCTCGCTGCGCGGCATGCTGGACCAGGGCAGCACGGTGGACCTGTTCCGCGTCCGCGGCCTCGGCAACGACAAGCGCCTGCTGCGCGCGTTCACGCTCGACACCTACCGCCCCAACCGCGGCTGGAGCCTGCCGGACGGCCCGATGCCTGCCGGTTTCCCGGCGAACCAGCCGCTGCCCGCCGCGCCCGGCGACGACGGCTCGGGCGATGCCCGCCAGATCCAGATCGAGCCGCTGAACTGGGTCGACGTGTGGATGCCGGTGTACGGGCAGCTGCGCGGCCTGCAGGGCGTCGGCCAGGGCTGGTACTACGACCCGACCAGCGGCGCGGTGTTCAGCGAGCGCAAGCAGCGGATCCCGGCCTATGTGGAGACCGCGTCGCTGGCCGAGCCGACGAAGGACCAGCTGGAGTCGGCCACCACCCGCGGCGGCGACATCCCGGCCAGCTACAGCCAGATCACCGGGGTCGACCCGCGCGTGGTCAGCCTCGCGCAGAACCTCGCGGCGGGCGCCACCACCGACTTCGACCGGGCGAGCGCGATCTGGCGGTACTTCAGCGGCGAGAACGGGTTCACCTACGACACCGAGACGGCCGCCGCGACCGACAGCGACGCGCTGGCCGACTTCCTGCTCAACGGCAAGCGCGGCTTCTGCGAGCAGTTCGCCTCCGCGATGGCCGTGATGCTGCGGGTGCTGAACATCCCGTCCCGGGTCGCGGTCGGGTTCACCTCCGGCTACGCCGACGGCGACACGCGCATGATCACCTCGCAGGACGCGCACGCCTGGGTCGAGGTGTACTTCGGCGACCTGGGCTGGGTCAGCTTCGACCCGACGCCGCGCTCCGACGGTCGCGGCTACGTCCCGCCGTACCTGCAGTCCGGCACCACCTCCAGCGGGTCCTCGGACTCGGAGGAGCAGGACGTGCCGAGCGTGTCCACCACGCGCGTCGCGCCGACCGGGGCGCCGGAGACCCAGGGCAGCGCCGCGAACCCGGGCGGCACGCAGGCCGCGCCTGCCGGTTCGGCGCCGGGCTGGACCGGTTGGATCGCGCTGGTGCTGGTGCTGGTCGCGCTGGCACTGACGGTGGGCGCGTTCGTCGCGATCCGCAGGCTCCGCGGGCGGACGGCGTCCTGGCTGCCGCTGGCCGCGGCCGCGGCGTGGCTGGTCGCCGTGGTGCTCACCGCGTGGCTGGTGCACTGGGTGCTGGCGCTGGTGCTGTTGCTGCTCGCGGCGGCCGGGCTGGCCCCCGCGGTGCTGCGGGAGATTCACCGGCGCCGCCGCCTGACGGCGATCACGTCCCACCAGCCCGGCGCGGCGGACGCCGCCTGGGCCGAGCTGATGGACGAGTGCGCCGATCGCGGCGTCCCGATCCCGCCGAGCGACACGGTGCGGGCGGCGGCGCAGAAGGTGGCCGTGCAGCACAACCTGGACGACGCCGGGAAGAACGACCTGCGCACGGTGGTCGGCGCGGTGGAGCGCTCGTGGTACTCCCCCAGCCAGTCCACCGGCGAGGACTTCGCCACGGCGTTCGAGGGCCTGCGCCGCAGCCTGGAGCGCAACGCGCCGATGTCCTGGCGCGGGCGGCTCTTCCCGCGGTCGGTCTTCCGCAAGCGCTGACCGCTCGTCACGGTCCCCGGAACGCGGCGGACCGGCGGACGACCAGCGTGGCGGCCAGCCCGCACCCCGCGGCCAGTGCCGTC